>NZ_JBHSHW010000002.1:0-187357 GCF_042653305.1 Paenibacillus sp. GCM10023252 | reverse complement strand
AGAAGAAAAGCTACGACTGATGTAAGATTGTATGGGTGGACTCCGGATTTAGGGGGCTGAGCCGCTTTTGCACCTCGTTGGCCTCCAGCAACCTCCCACCCGTCCAATATGGTGCACTTTTGCACCTCGTTGCCCTCTAGCAACCTGCCTTACGCCCAATATGGTGCATTTTTGCACCTTGTTGGCCCCGAGCAACCTGCCGCCGCCCCAATATGGTGCACTTTTGCACCTCGTTGGCCTCCAGCAACCTCCCGCCGGCCCAATGTGGTCCATTTTTGCACCTCGTTGGCCTCCAGCTAGCTGCCATCGCCCATATTTGCACCTCGCTCCCTCATCCCCCACCTAATAAATTCCTTGTCAGACATTCTGACAGAACTTTAGACTTTCCTCCACCTTTCTGCTACTTTAAGAAAAGAATGGGTTACTACTTAGGTCCTTTTAGAAACTGAATTGCCCAGGGAGCGCTAAGCGAACAATTTAGTTTCTTAAATTGGTTAGCTAGGACAGGGTATAAACTGCACCTAATGGTTAGCGAGCAAGGAGGTACCTAAGTAGTAACGAGAATGGAACCTAATCACTCGAATGGAGCAAGAGCAGGAGGAGGAATTATCGTGAGAGAACCGAATCAATCGAAGAATGAGCTTTCTCGAAGAGATTTTCTAGGAGCGGTTGGGAAGATTGGCGGTGCATCAGCAGTGCTTGGAGTAATGGGAACCTTGGGTGTATTCCCTTCCCCTGCCGCAAATGCGAGTACATCTGCGGGCAGCGAGGCTGTCCCTAGCGGATCTCCTGCAATAGGAAGCTCCTATGTGCTGCGCAACGTGCGGCTGGAGAGCGGCTATGTGTATGAAGGCACTCAGGTGACTTCCACATCGACCATTATTCGTCATCTTCATATTGAGCAAGGGGTCATTGCGGCCATTCATTCGAATGCAGCCAAGCTGCCCGTGAATATCCCACATTATGATGCGAAGAAGCTGCTCATGCTCCCTGCCTTCAAGGAGATGCATATCCATCTGGACAAGACCTTCTACGGCGGGCCTTGGCGTGCGGTTCGTCCAACGACTCGCGGCATCTTCGACAGGATTGCGGAGGAGCAGGTGCTGCTCCCTCAGCTGTTGCCGACGGCCCAGGAGCGTGCGGAGAAGCTGATTCAGCTCATCTTAGGCTACGGCTCCACCTATGTCAGAAGCCATTGTAATATTGATCCGGTAGTCGGTACGAGTAATCTGGAGCATCTCCAGAAGGCGCTGCACAACTACAGAGACAAGATTCGTCACGAGATCGTGGCCTTCCCTCAGCACGGGCTGCTGCTCTCTAACATCGAGAGCACTATGCGTGAAGCGATGCGAATGGGCTGTACCCATGTCGGCGGTCTCGATCCTACCAATGTAGACGGTGATATGGAGCGTTCCTTGCAGACGATGGTCCAGATTGCGGTAGACTTCAAGGCTGGAATTGATATTCATCTGCACGAAGGCGGTGAGACGGGTCTGAAGGCCATTCGTCGACTCATTGACTTGACTGAACAGGCCGCTCTGCAGGGCAAGGTCACAGTGAGCCACGCCTTCTCTCTTGCCTCCCTGCCTGCCGGGGAGGACGAAGCTCTGTTCAGCAAGATGGCCTCTCTAGGCATGTCTGTTGCCTCATCGGTGCCCATAGGACGCGGTGTCATGCCCATCCCGCTCATGCGGAAGCTGGGCGTGAATGTCATCTTGGGCAATGACAGCATTACAGATCATTGGTCTCCATTCGGCATTGGCGACGTGCTGCAGAAGGCACACCTGGCAGCTCAACTGTATGGGTGGTCCAGCGAATACAACCTATCCCGAGCTCTATCGCTTGCTACGGGAGGCATCATGCCTCTTAGCGAGCGAGGCAAGCGAATATGGCCGCGAGCCGGTGATGAAGCAACCGGAGTGCTCGTTGAGGCGAGCTGCTCTGCTGAAGCTGTTGCCAGACTGTCACGCCGAGCAGCGACACTGTATCAAGGCAGGGTTGTATCGGGAACCATCCAAGCATCAGCCACACAATAATTGATGATAAGCCAACAGCCTCTCCAGCCTGTCAGACAGAGCGGGAGAGGCTGTTGGCAGCCCATGTTCAATTCTTCTGTTCTATACTGCCGTATCTAATCCCTGAACGGCGCAGCCCTACATGAACGGTGACTTCAACCTCAGCCTGTGCGAAGCGATCATGCCACTCGTCCTCCACTTCCTTGTAAGCCTTGAAGTCTGACTCCCTGAGCGCATAGCCGAAGCCGAATATGTCGGAGCGGTATTGCTTCTGCAATAACCGAATAATATTCTCAATCTTAGACTTCAAGAGTTCCTCTGCTTGTGACTCAATCTTGTCGTAATCCTTCGAACTTCCGTCATAGTATCCTCTGCACTGCGATTCGTCCAGCCTGGCAATCAGATCTACATCAGCCTGTAGACGCACCACTCTATTCTCTAACCGAGCATGCAGCTTGCTGGACTGATGCTGCAAGTAGAGACTAACGAAGCTCTTGTCTGAGCAGGGCATCTCAAGCGCGCTCTCAACAAGCTTATTGTTAATTAACATGCTGTCTCGATACTGCTTATTGTTCAATACTCCAACAAGCTTACCTGCTCGGAATACTCCTACTCCCCTCAGCTCCACGATATCCTTAAGCTCCAGCTCCTTAGCAGCGTCAAGCGTGCTTCCCTTCGGTGATTGTGAAGCAACGGTCACCATGGGAATAACTGGGTTCTTGCCAGACTCGCTAAGCTCTCGTGTGAAGTGAAGCAGCTTAATGGGGTAGGTACCTCCATAATCCCTGTAATACTGCTGAAGCTGCTCTCTGATCTTATAAGTAGACACACTGAGATCCGGGGAGAGCGTGGTCATCACGGACTTCACCTTGCCAGTACTCGCTCCTACTAACAGAATATTATTACGCACTTCCCGGTATCTCTCAATGAAGTCCAGGTACGAGAGATCCCCGCTGCTCAGCAAGGCTTGATCCATAACGAGCAGCTGCATATGACTGAACTCGATATGCTTGTTCAGCTTCTGGTTGAGAATGGTTACCCCATCCGCTATGGTATTCACCTCTTGTTCCATAACATACGACCGGCTGCTGCCCAGCCGCTTATCGGAGACGAACTCCGATGTTCTCACCAGCTCTATATATAGCCGGTACTTCGTCTTGTCCCCTGGCTCAATCCCCATGCCTGATACCATCTGCATGTCGCCAATCTCACGATAGTCCCAGCACCCAGATATCAGCAAGAGAAGTATAGCCAGCAGAGCTGCTACTCCGCGCTTCATTCGCTAGATGCTCCTCTCGGCTTAATAGGAATTAAGCGGTTATGCTTCGCGAGCTGCACCGTTAAGGCAATGAACCCTAGGAACAAGCCGAACAACCCGAGGAACGAAGCCAGCAGGATGAAGACTATTCGAACAATACGTGCCACATTAAGCAGGTCACTATACGGCAGCGCGAAGGAAGCCAGCATCGTCAATGATACGATGATCATAACAATGTTAGTAACGATCCCTGCTTGAACCGCAGCCTGTCCAATAACGAACGCACCTGCGATTGTTAAGGTAGAGCCGACTAATCGGGGCATCCGCACAGTTGTCTCTCTCAATAATTCGAAGAGGAATTCCAGCAGGAGCAGTTCAATGACCGATGGGAACGGAGCATCCATTCGCTGCCCGGATATTGCAATCGTTAAGGCATAGGGAATAATCTCTACGTTATAGCTGGTTAAGCCGATATAGATACCAGGCAGCAGCACGGCTAATAGGAAGGCCAAGTAGCGCAGACACCTAAGCAGGAAGGCATAGGGAGGGAAGATATAGATATCTTCCTGTGCCTTGAAGAAGTCTCCTACGCTGGCAGGGGCTATGAGCACGAATGGTGAACCATCCATAATAATGATTACTCGGCCATCCAGCAAGGCTGAAGAGGCATTATCTGATCTCTCGCTGTACAGCATATAGGGAACCAAGTGGAATCCCTTCTGCTTCTGAACCTCTCTAAGAATCTGGGCGGTGTCCATGGCATAATCCATGCGAAGACCTCTCATACATTCCATCACAGCGTCTACAATCGCTGCTTCGGTCGTTCCTTCAATATACACGAGCATCCCTCGTGATTGATTCATTCCGCCGAATTGCAGTGGAACGAATTGCAGCTGTGCATTCCGAATTCTTCTTCGTATCAAGCTGACATTCGTCTCGAGTGATTCCACGAATGCTTCCTTAGGCCCCTGCAAGACGTTGTGCAGCTTAGGCTCCTCCAACGCGCGAACGGGATATCCTCCTACAGATACAGACAGTACATCCTCCTCACCATGAATTCCAATTAATACAGCTCCGTTATACAGCTCATCCAGAAGCTTATCTATCAAGTGTTCATAAGTACAGACTACACCTGCCATATAGCGTGAGCGGAATTGCTCCAGCGTTAACGGCACGGATGATTCAGAGCGTGAAGCGTACAGCATAAGCGGCTGCATAATATAACGCTGTACCGCTTCTGGAACAGCAAGCGAGGAATAGTAGATTAAGTAGCCTTCCCTCTCCCCGAATTGTATGGTCATCCGTGTTAAGTCATCCGTATCCCCCAGAGCCTTGCTAAGTTGCTCAATCATTAGACTAGTCTCCCCTTTCTCTTACGTAGGAACACGATGAGGAACAGCGAGGCAGGCACCATAATCTCCATGATCAAGGCATAATAGGGAACAATCTCGATAGCTCTATGGAAGTGATCAGTCGTATTCTTGGCTATGAATATGGATTGAATACAGAGAAGAATGCCTAGAGGAACTGCCATCTCACGAAGGGAATAGCCAGTTAGAACTTCAATTCCCTTAATTGCAGCATAGAGAAATACGGCTACCTTAACCGTCAAGGTAATGAGCATGATGAAGACGAATAACACTTCGACCCTCTCAATGAACATACCAACAGAGATGTTCCGGAACGTTCCCAGCATGGGGAACGGAGAGCGATTCTTAATCGCGA
Source organism: Paenibacillus sp. GCM10023252 (assembly GCF_042653305.1). Classification (NCBI taxonomy): domain Bacteria; kingdom Bacillati; phylum Bacillota; class Bacilli; order Caryophanales; family Paenibacillaceae; genus Paenibacillus; species Paenibacillus sp. GCM10023252. The sequence goes on along the minus strand of NZ_JBHSHW010000002.1, from coordinate 182,359 downwards.
CCCCGAGAGTAGCAACCTGCAGGGCACAGCCTATTGCTAGAAAACAGCCTCCAGCTGCCACGGCCCATAGGGAAGCTCTACGCACCGCTCTATAACTGCTCTTGATCCATGGGGCTGCCGCTACAAGCACGGCCAGAGCTTCTCCGAAGGGGAAAAACAATAGCTGGGTATAGGAGGGTTCTACAACTGGCATAACGCCGTTCTCAAATACCGGAAGCAGCTCCTTCAGGTTGTACTCCTGATTAATAAACACAAGCGCGGTTATCAGGATAAAAACAAAGGTAAACAAACCGAAGTAAAAAGGGGCAATTCTAATCAATGCATGTAAACCTAGGAACAGTGCATACACCACTAGGGTGCCAAATGCGGCAGCAAGAACTGGCGTTGGCGTGTCCACGAGAATCGCATTAGAGATTAATTCAGTCATATCTCTGACATCCCGGGAGCCTAAATATAAAAAATAAAGGACATACACATAGAGAACCGCTCCTCCTGCATAACGCCCGAAGGATTCCAGAATTAATCCATAATAATCGGTATTCTCCTGATTCCGCACTAAGCAGAAAAAGCCGAAAATAAGCAGTATGCCCATACAGGAAGCTATAATAATAGACAACCAAGAGCTTCTTCCTGCCGAAGGAGCAATATTAAGAAGAATGGTACTTCCTTCAATAAACAGAAACATTAAAGCAAAAAGCTTGACTTGTGCCGATGCATCTAATAGCTTCATCATGGTTTCTCCATTTTTTTATCTTTTTTTCCTAGCTCGCCAATCATAATACGCTGTAATAGCGCCTCCTGCGATTCCCATAACTGCGAGAAAGGAATTCATCGTGGAGGACGGCCTTGTACTCTGAATGATCTGTCCTATTCCAGAATGGTCATCCAGCCAGTGCATAAGCAGCAGCAGAGCCAGTGAGCTAACCCCGACAGAGAGGTAGATTAGAGTGCGCACGGTACTCCTCCTTATCCAGACTTAGCAGCAGTATTGCCTGGAGGGCCGCATCTTAAAAGTCACATGCCAAAAAGCCTCCATTCCATCACTGACGCGAGGAGGAGGCTTGTAAGAATTGTTCTATTCAATTATATGGTATAGGTCGTCCCCGGCGAAGATGCAGGCACTGGATAGAAGTGGAGCTCGCAGATCGTCCCTTGATTCGGCTTGCTGCGGAAGAAGATCTCGCCGTTCATCGCCTTCACCAGGCTCATGACGACCATAAGGCCAAGCCCTGTCCCCTTCTCCTTCGTTGTAAAATAAGGCATGCCAATTCGCTTAATCTGCGTATGGTTCATTCCAACCCCAGTGTCCCGAATGAGTATCTGAACCTTGCCCGCCTGCAGCGTCGTGGATATCGTGAGCGTCCCTCCCTGAGGCATGGACTCAATCGCATTCTTCATAATATTCAAGAGGCATTGATGCAGCTTCTTCGGCTCGCCCATGATGAACAGCGGATCCTCAGATAGATGCTGGATGCTGATATTAATGTTCGACTGAATGGAATAAGGCTTCAGCCAAGGAATAATGCTCTCAATCTCCTGCTTAACCTCAAGCGGCTTCGGCTCATTCACGTTCGGCTTGGAGAAGTTAAGGTAATCGGTAATGATGGCATTGGCATGGTCGATGCCCTCGAAGGCGTAGTCGCGATAGCGCTCGAATGATTCGCGGCTGAGGCTGTCCTTGCTCATCAGCTGCAGGAATCCTCTGGTGGTCGTAAGCGGATTGCGAATCTCATGCGAGATGGATGCGGCGAGCTGGCCGATGAGCAGATTTTTCTCAGAGCGGACAAGCTCCTCTCTCATATCCTCGTAATTCTTCACATGAAGGTAGAGGATGCTGGACAGCTGGGAAGAGATTAGCGTGAGGATCACAACGATGACCGTCCGCTGAACGTCGATCGGTGTTCCCATGAACGTGTCTACTCCCGTGTAGACCATCATGTAGACCGTCACCATTACTCCATTCAGCATACACATCTTGAGATAGGAGCCGCCCTGAATCCTGTAGTAGAACAGCAGTCCGAGAGCGAGCAGCACAAGAGTGGCCGACAGAGTCGGAATGGGGTCATTCCCCACTAACACAATACCGCATATGGCGAAGGCAAGCCAGGCCGCAATGCCGGGTATGAGACCCTCGAATAGCACGGCAAGCGCGATGGAGACTGGGGTGAGATGCATCGCATAGATATAAGGATCAATATCCTCCAGCCCCAGATAGAGGAAGCTGAGGACAGCTAGGATTACGACGAAGAACGTCTTGCGGCGATTATGTGCGAACATGAATCTTGGTGTCATGATGATGAAGATTAGACAGGCTGTCATAATATACATGAATCCATGCAAGACAGGCAGGTAGATGGAGTGTACCACGATAGCCGTTCCTTTCCTCTAACAGAGACAGACTTTGAACCACAATTCATTATTTCCATATTACTACATCACGGCAAAAAACAACACTATTCTACAAAACTTCCTAACCCCGCACCTCATAGCTGATAGAGCCGGCATACACTCTGCCCTACATGCGTCATAACCCCGTCCAATGAGTCATATCTATGGTATGAACAGTATTATGGTTACGGAGGGATGGCAGATGAATCAGGACGAGATCCGCCAGCTGGAGAAGTCCATTGATGAGATAACGGAGATTGCACAAGGCTTCGGCCTCGATTTCTACCCGATGAGGTACGAGATATGTCCCGCTGATATTATCTACACCTTCGGTGCTTACGGCATGCCGACCCGGTTCAGCCACTGGAGCTTCGGGAAGACGTTCAACAAGATGAAGATGCAATATGACTTCGGCCTGAGCAAGATCTACGAGCTGGTCATTAACTCTAACCCCTGCTATGCGTTCCTACTCGACGGCAACTCCCTCATCCAGAATAAGCTGATAGTGGCGCATGTGCTGGCACATTGTGATTTTTTCAAAAATAATGCACGCTTCGGAGGCTCCAACCGCAATATGGTGGAGAGCATGTCGGCAACAGCTGAGCGGGTGAGCGAGTATGAGATGCAGTACGGGACGGAGGAGGTGGAGAAGTTCATCGACGCCGTCCTTGCGATCCAAGAGCATGTCGACCCTACCCTAATCAAGCCTTATCAGCTGGACAAGGCGCATTATATCGAGATGGTGCAGCGGGAGAAGGAGAAGTCCTTCCATCAGGTGAAGGAGTCGGAGTACGATGATCTGTGGGAGCTGGAGAGCAGCGGCAATGAACAACCGGGGAAGGCCGATGCTAGTGAGCTGAAGCGGTTCCCTCCACAGTCGGAGAAGGACCTTGTCTGGTTCATCGAGGAGTATTCCCCCATCCTGCAAGATTGGCAGCGCGATATTATGTCCATGCTGCGCGATGAGATGCTCTACTTCTGGCCGCAGATTGAGACGAAGATTATGAATGAAGGCTGGGCTTCGTATTGGCATCAGCGTATTATTCGCGAGCTGGACCTGACGAGCGACGAGACGATCGAATTCGCCAAGCTTAACTCTTCCGTCGTACAGCCCTCCCGCCACAGCCTGAACCCTTACTACCTCGGCCTGAAAATCTTTGAAGACATCGAGCGGCGCTGGGATAAGCCGACCGACGAAGAGAAGCGGCGCTTCCGGCGGGAGCCAGGCCAAGGCCGGGCGAAGATGTTCGAGGTGCGCGAGGAGGATTCCGACGTCTCCTTCATTCGCAACTACTTGACGAAGCCGCTCGTGGAGGAGCTTGATCTGTATGTGTTCGAGAAGAAGGGCCCCGAGTGGAAAATTACCGACAAATCATGGGAGTCGATCCGCGATCAGCTCGTCTACTCCAAGATTAACGGCGGCTTCCCGAGCATCCACGTCGTGGATGGCGACTTCAACCGCGTCGGCGAGATGTACTTGAAACATCAGTACGAAGGCGTTGAGCTTGATCTCAAGTACGTGGAGCGCACCCTCCCTTACGTCGTCAAGCTGTGGGGCAAGTCGGTCCATCTCGAGACGGTCGTCGAGGACAAGAAGATCGTCTTCAGCTGCGACGGCAAGAAGACGAGCCGGAAGTTTATCTAGAGGGTATGGTGAGAGCCAGCAGGCACCCGCTTGTGCGGGATGGTTTGCTGGCTCTCCTGGTTCATGTCCGGAAGGTTATGCAAAAGCTAAAGCATCATATTGTTCTCTCTTTCCGTCAAGATGCTGCAGCCACAGCTCTACAAGTTGATTTCCGTTAATGAGTTCAATGTTAAGACCTCTTGCATAGAGATAAGCATTCGGCGAGAAATCACTAGTCGTAACTACATACCCTCCTACAGCACCCTGTTTTATCATTTGAGAATGTACGATTGCAATAGGCGCAAAGCCGACAAGGTTAAAATCACCGTAGCACTTTACTTGTCCCAGATACAAACCTTCAGGTGTATGTTCCTCTATATCTATTCCAAAGTCTCCTGAGCCTTTTGTAACGAATAGCTCTCCTCCACGCACGGAAGCCATCACATCCGCTACGAACAACTCAAACATGTAAGGATCTTCTTCTTTTTCTTGTTCAACCTCGCGTTTGAAACGATTATACAACCCTGTGCGCAAGGTTTGTTTCATATCCTCGTGAGAGGTTATGGCCTGTATGGCATTATGCCGATACTTTTTCAATAGATTCCTCTGACTGAAGTAGGAGTAGAGAAGAATAACGATGGACGTAATTAATAAGCTTAATACAAGTTTCAAGCCTTCAACCCCTTTTATCCATCATCTTATCCAGGTTGTTAGGTTTTAATCCAACCATTCCCGCTATAGTTAATCTAGCGAAAATCATGCAGTTGAGGTTGACGGAGAAAGACAAGCTAACGCGGATTTTCCTTGTTAATCAGCCCTATAGCGGGGGACTTATGGTTGACTTAACGAGGCATTTCCGTGTTAAGTGTTCGATAGGCCAGCGGACTGGCGGTGGAGAGCCAAGTCAACACGGATTTTCCGTGTTAACTCGGTCCAGACAGAAGCTGATGGTGTACTTAACGAGGTTTTCCCTCGTTAAGTACCCTTAAGGCCAGCTGGCTGGCGGTGGCCAGATGTGCTTCGCAGCCAATGCATGATAAAAAAACAGCAGCCCCCACCTCACGGTGAGAACTGCTGGCTTCTTATCCAGCCCCTATTATTTCTTCCCCGCATCAGCTGGCGCTGCAGCCGGAGCACACACTCCGTCAACGCAAGCTGCGTCGCCTGAAGCCGTCAGCCCGGCATCACCCACCATCGTTAGCTGCGGGTACGCCTCATCCCAAGCCTTCTGCAGCGTATCAAGGAATACTTCGCTCGATTGCGCTCCGGATACCGCATACCTGCGGTTGATGACGAAGAATGGAACCCCGCGAACGCCGAGGGCATTCGCTTCCTGCTCATCTGCACGAACTTCCGCGGTGAAGTCTGATCCTGCGAGCACTGCTGCTGCTTCTTCGCGGTTCAGCCCGACTCCTGCAGCGATATCAGCCAGCACTTCCTTGTCTCCAATATGCTTCGTCTCCGTGAAGTACGCATACAGCAGCGCTTCTGTCATCTCATGGGCCTTGCCCTGAGCGGCCGCATAGTGGGATAGACGATGCGCATCGAACGTGTTCGTCACGACCATGGTGTCGAAGTTGTAAGTCAACCCCACGCTCTCCGCTTGGCGAGCCACATCACTCGATGTAGCCTTCGCTTGCTCAACGCTCATGCCGTACTTGTTCGCCAGCATCTGGTGAACATTGTAGTCTACATGCACAGGTGCATTCGGATCGAGCTCGAAGCTGCGATAGACGAGCTCCAGCTTATCCTTATGGGCGAACCGCTCCAGGGCAGACTCGAACTTGCGCTTGCCAATATAACAGAATGGACATACATAATCAGACCAGATCTCTACTCTCATGTGAAGCACCTCCATACAACCGTTATTATAGTTTAGTCATTTGTACGCTATACCTCTTAACTGTAATTATTATAGTTACATTATATTGTATTGTCAATTAGGTAGGCACGCACTTGCATTCCCTTCCAAGAAATCCGAGTTAAGAGGAGCAGATGGCAGATGCCTAGATTCCTGTTATTTATTTTCTACCATGTGATGCCAAAAAAAACACACCCTTCGTCAGGGGCAGCTGCCGCCTAACAAAAGGTGTTCCTATGTCCCTCTTCTTATACCCTGCCTCTTAACTCCCGTTAATCCTCAACCTTCCTCACATCCACGCTCACATGCAGCGTCTGGCTGCCATTGCCCCGGTAGACTCCCTTAACCGGCACAATATCGTTATAGTCCCGGCCATGGCCAAGCTTCACGTAACGCTCGCCAACAGGGTCTTCATTCGTCGGATCGAAGCAGCTCCAGCCCAGACCAGGCACATAGGCTTCGACCCAAGCATGGGAAGCTTGCTCGAAGTCGGCACTTCCGCCTTGAAGATCGCCCACGAAGTGATAGCCGCTCACATAGCGTGCTGGAATGCCCCGGCTCCTGGCGCATGCGGTCATGAGATGCGCGAAGTCCTGGCATACGCCGCGCTTGCGCCCGATCATGTCGCTCGCCTTCGTCTTCACCGTAGTCGCCTGCGGATCATAGACGAATTCTCTCCGAATCCTCTGTGAGAGGGCGAGCAGCCATTCGTACACACCCACGGTGCCGCCGTCTGCCGCTTCGACTCCTCCAGCGAATGCAGCCACCTCTATCGTCGCTTGAGTATATTCGGTAGGCAGCAGATATTCCGCGAACCGATCGACCACTGACTCCTTAGACAGCCACGCCCACCCTTCCTCTGGCGTCAGCTTCACGGAGGCAGCCTGCTCCTCGGGGGTCGCGGCATCCTTCGTTACTACTGTCATATGCGTCCTAATCGTCAGTCGCTTGTGAAGCCCGTTAACTGAGAAGGCATGCACCCGGTTGCCGAAGTAATCCTCGTAGGTGAACAGTGATGCATTCGGCTCCAGCGTAATGGCATGATTGTAGCAGGATTGCCTCTCATTCGTACTAGGGGTCAGACGTATCTCATTGACACTGTCGCTGACCGGCCATTCGTATAGATACTGCGTCGTATGCGAGATGTGCAGCTTCATGCGCTGACCTCCCCCATGCGAAAGAAAGTCTTAGCAAACGTCACGCCAAGCTGCTGACAAGATTCGAACAGATGGCTCACGATCGCCCCTTCCCGGTCGAGGCCAAGGTCCTCTCTCTCTACACAAGCCAGATCCGCCTTCACCTTGCTCACCTGGCGAATGATTCGCTCATGCGCTGCGCGAAGCTGCTTATCATGCAGCTCAATCCCCCCTAAGTGCTCACCTAGCGTATGCAGCGAGAAGTGAACTGAGCGAGGGAACGCCGCGTTCAGCACCACGAACTCCACGATGCCCTCCACGGATATCGCATCTGCATGATAGCGGCGGAACGTCTGATACCCGCTGACTGACTTCAATATGGCCTGCAGATAAGGATACTCCGCAGCTGCGCCCGCACCCCATCCTCCTACAAGCGCTGAATTGCCTACCGACTTCATAATCCGAAGCGTATTCTCAGCGCGTTCCAGATATCTGCCGCATTCAATGAAGTGCCACTCATTCTCTCTAGGCATGACCGACTGGGCATTGCCTTGGAATAGAGCCGTCCATTCCTTAATCTGACCGAAGAATTGATGGGGCGATTCCTTGGACAGATCATCGACCTGCTTCTCCCTCAGCCATAGGTAGAAGGCGTTAATCGTATCCCACAGCTCGCTCGGAACCTTCTCGCGAAGCGTCCTCAGGTTGCCTCTGGCATGACTGACACAAGAGACCAGCGAATTCGGATTGTCTCGGTCAAGCGTAATATACCCGAGTACGTCCATCTCCGAATAAGTCGAGTATTGTGCCTCATAGGCGGCACGGCTGCCCAGCGCATCAACGATACGCAGCCACTTGGATCCCGATTCCACATGCTTACTGCCTTCTGAACTAGCAGCACCAAGTGCCGCTTCCTTCTCTATCTCTGTCTGCAGATGATAATGGACATCAATCAGCCTCGCATGATTCTCCGCACGCTCCATATAACGGCCAATCCAGAACAGTGCTTCAGCATTCCGATTCAACACGGCCATCCCTCCATCCTTATCGGCTTAATACCCAAGTATCCTTGACGCCTCCGCCTTGCGAGGAATTGACGACGAGCGAGCCTTCATTCATCGCAACTCTAGTCAGTCCCCCTGGAATGACATGGGTGTCCTCTCCCATTAGGGCGAACGCCCTTAGGTCAATATGTCTTGGCGACATCGCGCCATTCAACATGACAGGTGCACGCGAGAGCTTCATCGTCGTCTGAGCGATGTATCTCTCTGGATCATGCTTAATGGCTTCGGCGAACGCTGCGATCTCCTTCGAAGTTGCTGCAGGACCGATGAGCATCCCATAGCCGCCCGATAGCGACGTCTCCTTCACCACCAGCTCATGAAGATGGGCGAGAGCATATTCCCTGTCTTCCTTACGTGAGAGAATATAGGTAGGAACATTATGAAGAATAGGTTCTTCACTTAAGTAGTACCGAATCATGTCCGGCACATAAGCATAGACCGCCTTGTCATCGGCCACTCCGGTTCCCGGAGCATTGGCGATGGCCACATTGCCTGCGCGATACGCGTTCATCAGGCCGGGTACTCCAAGCATAGAGTCCGGTTGAAAAGCAAGCGGGTCAAGAAAATCATCATCGATCCGCCGATAAATGACATCCACCTGACGCAAGCCGCGTAAATCCCTCAAGTAAATCTTATGGTCCTGATAGACGAGATCTCTCCCCTCAACCAAGTGTATTCCCATCTGTTGGGCAAGGAAGGTGTGTTCAAAGTAAGCGGAGTTAAAAGAGCCAGGTGTAAGAAGAACGATAAGCGGGTCCCGCTTGCCGGATGGAGCCAAGCTGCGAAGAGAGCGAAGGAAGAGATTGAGACTAAGCTCGATGTCCTGTACTGAGCAGGATAAGTATAAGTCGTGGAACAGCTCACTCATAAGAGTGCGGCCCTTGTACAGATAAGAGAAGCCGGATGGAGAGCGAAGATTATCTTCAAGCACATAGTAACGGCCCTTCTCATCTCGAATTAAATCTATGCCGGAAGCCGTAATATAGACTCCTCCGGGCACTTCGAGACCAACCATCTCCGGCCGGAAGTACTTGTTCGAGACAATCATACGGCGGGGTATAATGCCGTCAGATACAATCTTCTGCCCATGGTAGATGTCATGGAGGAAGGCGTTCAGCGCCCGCGTCCGCTGACGTACGCCTCGGTCAATCGATTCCCATTCATGCTTTGGAATGACTCTTGGAATGTAATCGAACGGGATCGTTCTCTCGAGCGGTTCATTCTGACTTCCATTGTACAGCGTGAACGTAATGCCTTCTTCCATCATTCTCTGATCAACCGCAACTTGCCTGGCAGCCATCTCGGAAGGCTTCATTCGTGTGAACAAGCGGTGAATGGAATCATAGTGGGGACGAATGGATAAGTCCTTGTCGAACATTTCATCGTAATAAGAATTGGAATCATAATAATGCGACTGCGACTGTCTGGCTGTCGACATGCCAACCGCCTCCTCAAGATGACCTTGCTTACGTTAACAATTCTTACACAAAACACGAACTAAATCTGTAATTCTTGCTGGAATGTTAGGATTATCATACTAAAATCAGTCTTTTATGTCAACTTATATAACACAAAAGCGAGAATCTCTTCAAAAAAGAGAAATTCTCGCTTCCATATACCTAGTGCCCTGCTTCCTTCAGACGAACAGCCATCCAGTCCGTGCGGTAGAATCTGAGCATAACAAGCAATCCGAATACGGTCAGATACGAATAGAGAGCGATCCATGCACCGAAGCTGCCTAAGTCGAGTACGAATACGCACACATAAGTTAGCGGCACGAACAGCAGCCAGCTCACCCAGAACGACACCTTCAGCAGGAAGGTCGTATCGCCTATCCCCCGCAGACCGCCTGCGTAGAAGTTCAAGATACCGTCGAAGATCTGCAAGTAGGCGGAGACGGAGATCAGATAAGCCGCTAACTCGAACACCGCAGGATCATCGGAATACAGCCTGGCGATAGGCTCCGCGAAGATGAGCTCAGCCGTCCCTAGCAACAAGAGGAAGATACTGCCTAGAATCGCCACATCGGTCCCTGCCCGCTTCCCCTTCAGCGGATCCCCTTCCCCGAGATATCGGCCGACCAGTATCGTGGCCGTCGTTCCGAAGGCGAATGCGGGCATGAAGCCGAACGACATGACATTCAGCGCCACTTCATTCGCAGCCAGCGCATGATCCCCGAGCCTGGCGACGAAGATCGTGAAGATGAACATGGACAAGCTTAGCGAGAATTCCTGAACGCCCAGCTTGCCGCTCTCGGATGCGAGCAGCTTCATCTCCCTCCACTCCACGGCAACCAAGCGGCGAGTCTTGTACTTCTTATTCAGAATGAAGAAGAAGACATACACACAGATAAGTGTCTGCAGCGCTTCTCCGATGAGCACGGCAAGCCCCGTGCCCCTAAGGCCAAGCTCAGGCAGCCCTAGCGTACCGAATGTCAACGTATACGTGAAGAAGATCATGATGGCATTCGTGAACAGCGAGATCACCATCGACAAGGTCGTGGAACCGATTCCTCGTAGGAAGCCATGGAAGGCGAAGTTCACAATACCGAACGACATCGCGTAGAATCGCAGCTCCGTATACGTAGTCCCCGCTGCAACCAGATCGCTTGAACCGCCGGTTAGCCGAAGCACATCTCCTGCGAACAGCCATCCTACGACGGACAGGAAGACCGCGAATATAAGGCAGAGATAGAAGGCTAGATACGTCCGTTCGATCCCCTTCTTCATATCCCCCTGTCCATAATTCTGGGCAACGAGATAATTGACGGAATGGCCAATTCCCGAGAAGATGGCGAACGCATTGTACATAATAATGTTGACGACACCGACAACTGCGATGATGAGGAATCCGAGATGACCGACCATAATGAGGTTCACGGTTCCGGTAACCGTTGTCGTTGCGAAGGATACTAATGAAGGAATAGCTAGCAGCATGATTTGTTTCCAGTTTTGCAGCATGAAGGGTATAAGCCTCTTTTCTCACAAGTTGTCACTCATTCTGAGCCCTCCGTCCATCCCTGTCAATACCCATTCATAGGAAAAAAACGATCCACCCGCGTATCGGTTGGACCGCCTCTTTCCTTCGTTCTGCCTATCGATTAAGTAAGCTGCCTACATACCTCAGAAGCTCATTGGAGCAGACTGGGCAATAGCCATGCTCATCCATGAGACGCTTAGATACTTCATTAATCCGCTTCAGCTGGAGCTCATCCGGCGTCTTCGTAGACGTCGTAATTTTTACGATATCTTTGAGATCGGTGAACAACTTCTTCTCCACCGCCTCGCGTAGCCGCTCATGCGACGTGAAGTCGAATTTTTTGCCCTTACGAGAGTAGGAGGAGATTCGGATGAGAATTTCTTCGCGGAATGCTTTTTTCGCATTTTCAGAGACGCCGATCTGCTCTTCAATGGAACGCATCAGCCGCTCATCCGGATCCATTTCCTCGCCGGTTAATGGATCTTTGATTTTCGACCAGTTGCAGTAGGATTCGATGTTGTCTAAGTAGTTCTCGAACAGCGTCCGCGCGGACTCCTCGAAGGAGTAGACGAACGCCTTCTGCACTTCCTTCTTGGCCAGTACATCGTATTCCTTGCGGGCAACGGAGATGAAGTTGAGATACCGCTCGCGTTCTTCCTTCGTGATGGAGGGATGCTGATCAAGGCCGTCCTTGAGCGCCCGGAGCACATCCAGTGCATTAATGCACTGCAGGTCCTGCCGAATGAGCGCGCTGGAGATCCGGTTGATGACATAGCGGGGGTCGATACCCGACATGCCTTCATCCTGATACTCGTTCTGCATCTCCTTCAGATCCGCTTCCTTGTAGCCCTCGACTTCCTCTCCGTCGTACATGCGCATCTTCTTCACAAGGTCCATCCCCTGCTTCTTCGATTCCTTCAGTCTCGTTAGGATCGAGAAGATTGCAGCAGCACGGAAGGTGTGCGGCGCGATGTGGATATGTCTCATGTCACTCTGTTCGATGAGCTTGCCGTAGATCTTCTCTTCCTCCGACACCTTCAGGTTATACGGAATCGGCATAACAATCATCCGCGACTGAAGCGCTTCATTCTTCTTGTTCGAGATGAACGCCTTGTACTCCGACTCATTCGTATGGGCAATGATGAGCTCATCCGCGCTGATGAGTGCGAACCGGCCAGCCTTGAAGTTGCCCTCTTGCGTCAGTGAGAGCAGGTTCCACAGGAACTTCTCGTCACACTTGAGCATCTCCTGGAACTCCATCAGTCCGCGGTTCGCCTTGTTCAGCTCTCCATCGAATCGGTACGCGCGCGGGTCAGACTCGGACCCGAATTCCGTAATCGTCGAGAAGTCGATACTGCCAGTCAGATCCGCAATATCTTGGGACTTTGGATCCGAAGGGGAGAACGTTCCGATCCCGATTCGATTCTCCTCCGAGATGAGCACCCGCTCCACGAGTACATTCTCAATCGTGTTGTCATACTCCGTACGCAGACGCATCTGGCAGGAGGGACATAGATTGCCTTCAATACGGACACCGAGCTCCTTCTCAATCTCCGGTCTCAGCTCGTGGGGGATGAGATGAAGCGGATCCTCATGCATCGGGCAGCCCTTAATGGCATAGACGGCTCCGTCCTGCGTCCGGGAGAACTTCTCCAGTCCCTTCTTCAGCATCGTCACGATCGTCGACTTCCCTCCGCTCACCGGACCCATGAGCAGCAGGATCCGCTTGCGAACATCGAGCCGCCGTGCCGCAGAGTGGAAGTACTCCTCTACCAGCTTCTCAATGGCGCGGTCCAGGCCGAAGATCTCCTTATCGAAGAATTGATAACGCTTCTGGCCGTTACTCAGCTCTTCCACCCCGTAGGATTCAATCATCTCATATACCCTGGAATGAGCGGTCATGGCTGGAGCGGGGTTATTCCTCAGCAGCTCAATATATTCCTTGAATGACCCTGTCCAAGCCAGCTTCTCGCTTTCCGTCTTATACTCCGATATTCGTTTGAAAATATCCATGCCCTTGCCTCCTCCCAATTGCTTGCCCTGTTCCGTAGTTCCCCTTCAATTACCGGGTCTGTCTCTACCCTTCGTACACAACTTTCGTAAGGTCTGCGTACACTTGCGTGTGCCTTCGTAACGGTTGACCAAATTTATTGAAGTATTACAATCCTATGCTTAGTCCCGAGGGAAATTGACCACTATTTTCGCCTGTCATTCAACATCATCCGACAGTCCCGAGCCTGGCGGGAGGCAGGGCACTGCTCGGCGGGGCATCACGCTGCTTGGCAGGCGCATGCGCTGGACGGCGGCGGGATCGCGCTAGACGGCGCGGGCATCGTGCTGGACGGCGGGGTGCTGGACGGCGGGGGCATCACGTTGCTCGGCGTGGACATCGCGCTGGACGGCGGGGCATCACGCTAGACGGCGGGGACATCGCGCTGGACGGCGGGGACATCGCGCTGGCAGGCGGGGCATCACGCTGCTCGGCGTGGACATCGCGCTGGACGGCGGGGCATCGTCTTGACTCCGCTGGGGACCCCGCACGCCGGCGGGCGCACTGTGTTGCTCGGCGTGAGTATCCGGTTGCTTCCTTAGTATGAAGCCGTATAGTTGATCGGTTTGCTGTGTATCTGCAGCTGCGTCCTCCGTGGATCGGCGTACATCTCTCACTTTGCCTTCGTGCCTTACCGTGCATCTGGCCTGCGTCTCCAAGAATCACCCAGGATCTACCACTGCTCTATCTTTAACCAACTCTACATATATTTCCTTAAAATGGAGCACATCTACCAACCAACTCTCATCAATCAGCATGCCTCTATCGTCATCCCTTGGCATGTACAATAAGTACTGCTTCTAGGACACGCCTTCTTCCAACGCCGTCACTCACACTAATCCTCTCTGCTCTCACTAACTCTCACTAATTCTGACTCGCTCCGACTCACTCTGACTCACTTTGGCTTATCCTCGTCAGCTCTCTCACTACCACAACTACTCCCCCTCACTTTCACTTCTCCTCCCACAATTGTCACTCTCCCTCTATCACCCTCACTCTATCAACTTCCCTCCTACTATACTCGCTCATCCTAACTCATCCTCATTTAATCTCAATCATCATCACCATCAAGTCTCAATTAACTTCACACCGCCTACGTACCAATAAGATCAAAAATGCACCTCCGCTGGGCTTCCCCCTGCGAACGTGTCAGATAAGGTGCAAAAATGCACCATATTGTCCCGACCGCAGCTCGCTGGACTCCAACGAGGTCCAAAAATGCACCATATTGTCCCAGCTGCAGCTCACTGGACTCCAATGAGGTGCAAAAATGCACCATATTGCCCCGGCCGCAGCTCGCTGGACTCCAACGAGGTGCAAAAATGCAACTATCAGTAAAGTATCCCCCCGTCAACGTGCCAGGTAAGGCCAAATAACGCAGAGCTAGAGATAGGAAGAATCATGTATTATAATTCATCCGCTCTTGGCACTCTTGGCGCCCTTGGCGCCCGCTGCGCCCGTGGCGCCAGGCTTTACAGGCCAGCGCCACCCATCGCCCTCCCCACTGCAAGCGGAGCAGGCTCCCTCAGGAGCCGCCTCCGCTCCACCTTGCTGCGAGCGTAAGCCGACGCTGCCCGCATTCGGGCTTGCTTGGTCCTGGAGGGTTTTGGCGGTTGTGTGGAGACAGGGGGTGCAGGGGTGTGGGGATGGAGTGGAAGAGTTTACGTCCGCCTTTGCAAGTCGTGTTCCCCCCTTGAACTCCTTCTAATTGGGGGAACACGATCTTGCAACAGCGGCTGGAACCCATCCCCCACCATCGCACCCCCGTCCGTCGACACATCAACAAAAAATGTCCAAAGGTCATCAAAGACCATGCGGGACATCTTCACTTATTTCATCAGGAGCCGCCTCCGCTCCACCTTGCTGCGAGCGTAAGCCGGCGCTGCCCGCATTCGGGCTTGCTTGTCCTGCAGGGTTTTGCGGCTGTGTGGAGACAGGGGGTGCAGGGGTGTGGGGATGGAGTGGAAGAGTTTACGTCCGCCTTTGCAAGTCGTGTTCCCCCCTTGAACTCCTTCTAATTGGGGAACACGATCTTGCAACAGCGGCTGGAACCCATCCCCCACCATCGCACCCCCGTCCGTCGACACATCAACAAAAAAAGTCCCGCAAGGTCATCAAGACCATGCGGGACAGCTTCACTTATTTCCTCAGGTTAGCCCAGCTCTTATCAAAGGCTTCCATCATCTGTTCCTTCGTTGTGTTCTTCGCTACATAAGCCTGCATCGCGGACCCAAGCTCCTGCACGACACCTTCAGGGAACTTGAACCAGTTCCAGCTAAGAATCTTGCCCTCTTGGCTGTACTTGATAATATCGTTTGCGATGTCGCCAAGTACTTCTTGGTCCTTCACTTCAATGGACTTGAAGGCCGGGATGAACTTGAACTCTTCCACGATGTAACGCTTGCCCTCTTCAGAGGAGACCATCCAGTTCAGGAAGTCCTTCGCTTCTTGCTTCACCTTGGAGTTTTTGTTCACGACCCAGTTGTTCGGTACGCCAACATACAGCTTGTCGTTCTGCTCAGCATCGTCGTTGATCGGCATTGGCAGCACGCCAATGTTCAGATCCTTGTTGATGCCGTCAATCTGAACTTGTGTCCAGTTCCCCTGCTGCATCATCGCAGCTTCGCCGCTAGCGAATAGAGTAACCTGTGTGTTGTAGTCAGTCGTAAGCGGGTTCTTGTTGCTGTACTTCAGAGTTGTATCAAGCAGGTTCGCCCACTCGCCGAATACCGGGTTGCCTGCGATCTTGCCAGAGCCGTCATTCATGCTATTCACGAACGCCGTTGGATCCTGCTGTTGAGCGACCGCTACGTTGAAGTTATGGTTACCCAGCACCCACCACTCGGAGTAGCCGTTAGAGAATGGCGTAATGCCTGCGTCCTGCAGCTTCTTCGCCGCTGCTTCCAGCTGGCTCAGCGTCTTAGGAAGCTCGGTGATGCCCGCCTTAGCGAACAAGTCCTTATTGTAAATGAAGCCATAGCCTTCAATGTTAACCGGCATTCCATAGATCTTGCCGTCCTTCGTCATAGGCTCCTTCGCCACATCCAGCTCGTCAGCGACCCATGGCTGATCCGACAGATCTTCCAGATGCTCCATCCAGGTGTTCATCTCTTGGAAGCCACCATTGTTGAAAATATCCGGCTGATCGCCGGCAGCGAACTTCGCCTTCAGCGCCGCGCCGTAGTCTGCTCCGCCGCCAACGGTCTCTACTTCAATCTTCACGTTCGGGTGAGCTTTCTCGTACTCCTTAATCATACGGTCAAGTGCTTCGGCAATCTCGACCTTGAACTGGAACATCTTCACGGTAACCTGCTTACCGGAATCCGCCTTATCTCCCTCGTTCTTCGTACCAGAATTTGCAGTACCCTCATTTTTACCACCGTTGTTGCCGCCGTTGTTTCCATTCCCGCCGCACGCAGCAAGCATGGACACGAGCATAACCATTGTTAGCAGCACTAGCCATGTTTTTTTCATCTGTTGAACCCTCCTCTGTATAATACAACCGATTACCTTCCCTACATGAACAGCTCCCTTACCTTGCTTCCTCAGTATAGTTCACAATTGTAACCGCCTACACTGAGGATGTTGAACAAAAAAGTGGAGAATATTGAACGAACTCCTAAATCTGTGATCTAATTCCTAACCCTCTAGCCAGCCTTATCCCTTAACCGATCCGGCCGTAATTCCTTCAATAATATGACGCTGCAGCGACAGGAAGAAAAGAACGATCGGCGTAACCCCCATCACAAGTGCGGCAAGCGCGAGATCCCATTGCTTCGTATACTGCCCGAAGAAAGAGTACGTCGACAGCGGAATCGTCCGGAGCGACGGGTCAGTAAGAATGAGCTGCGGAAGCAGGAAGTCATTCCAGATCCAGAGCGAATTAAGCAGAATAATCGTCACCGTCATCGGCTTGAGCAGAGGGAACACAATACGCCAGAATACGCCATAGGGCGTACATCCGTCAACGACGGCGGATTCCTCAACCTCTACCGGTATTGACTTAACGAAGCCATGGTACAGGAAGATCGTCAGTGAGGAGCCGAACCCGAGATAACAGAACCAGAGACCCGGCATGCTTCCCATCAGTGAGAACCAGTTCGCTACCTTCATAAGTGGAATCATAATCGATTGGAACGGAATGACCATCGCCGCTACGAATAGTAAGAACAGAATGTTGTTGTAACGGCTCGGCCGTCTGACCATCCGATATGCAGCCATCGAGCTTACCAATACTAGACCGATGATACTCGTTACCGTAATGACCAAGGAGTTCATGAATGCTTGCGGATACTTCATAATGTCCCACGCTCTGCTATAGTTCTTCCACGAGAAGGCATCTGGCAGCGAAGCTGCATCCAGCAGAATGTCTGCGAACGACTTCATGGAATTGCTAATGAGGAAGTAGAACGGAACCAGGAACAGCAGTGCGGCAGCAATGGCAATCAGCTCCAGCACCAAGGTTCTTCCCTTGTAATTACGTGTTGTCTCCATTAAGCCTGCACCTCCCGTCTCTTCGTCAGCCACACCTGAAGCGTCGTAATCGCAGCTACGATGAGGAAGAAGATGAACGCCTTAGCCGTTCCGAGACCGTAGCGGTTATTCTGGAAGGCTTCCAAGTAAATATTCAGAGCGACCGATTGCGTTGAATTATAAGGTCCGCCCTTCGTCAGAGACAGGATGACGTCGAATGTCTTGAACGACCACGACAGCGCCAGGAACAAGGAGATGGTGACCGCTGGCATAATCAGCGGCACTGTAATATGTCGCAATCGCTGCATGGGAGTCGCTCCGTCAATGGAAGCTGCTTCGGTTAGATCCTTAGGTACATTAATTAGAGCCGCGATGTAGATAATCATGAGGTAGCCCGCTCCGCTCCATACGCTCACGATGACGACCGCCCAGAACGCCGTCGCTTCATCACCGAGCCAAGGGAGATTGAAGAAGGACCAGTTCGTCGCATTGCCAATCGCCGCGAACCCCTTCACGAAGATGAACTGCCAGATGAACCCGAGCAGCAGCCCCCCGATGACATTCGGCATGAAGAACAACGTCCTCAGTGTATTACGGGACTTCAGCGGCTGTGTGAGCAGCAGCGCCAGCAGGAATCCAACCAGATTGGTCAATATGACCGCTACCACTGTGAACTTGATGGTGAAGGAGAAGGAGCTCCGGAAGCCATCATCCTTCCACACTGCAGCGAAGTTATCCAAGCCGACGAAGGAAGCGGTGCCCGCGACCCCGTTCCAATCCGTGAAGGAATAATACATACCCATGACGAACGGAAGCAATACAATAATAGCGAAGGCGGCTGTAGCCGGTCCAGTGAATACAACCTGCTGCATCCACTGCTTGGACCATATCCCTCTATTCATAGAGCGTTCCCTCCTTTTTCTCTCTCAAGATACTTATCTGATGCTACAAGTATATCCCCACCCTCCCGCTCCTCCCACTGAGAATCGTGACCACTAAGGTGGAACATATTGATCTGGACAAGTAAGCTGATATAATACGGAATATACTTCTTACAACTATTGGAGGCTCTATGAAGGCCAACCTGATCCGCCGAAGTCTACGCGTGAAGCTTATCCTATTTATGCTGCTAGCTATCTCGGTGCCGATGCTCATCTCCATCTTCGTAACGAATAACAAGACGAGTGAGATCGTAGCTGAAGATAAGATTGCGCAGACGTCGAACTTGATTTTCCAAGGCAAGACCAATCTAGACCATTACTTCGACCTGACGAATCAAGCTTCCTTATTGCCCTATAATGATTCGAAGTTCGGCTTCGGCGACACGCTCTACCGCATCCTGGAGAAGGGGCAGACCGACTACATCGCGGAAGGCGAGATCTACCGGACGCTGCAGTCCATCTCGCTCTCCATTAAGGAGACCCATCAGGTGTATCTGTACGGGGAGCGTTCAGGGAAGGGATATTCGGTCATCAAGGGCCGCTTCTTCAAAAAAGAACAAACCGAGCCATTCCCCTCCACCAGGCAAGCAGACGAGCAGTCCATCCATGTCGAAGACTCTCATCTGAGCCATAGCTATGGCATCAACATTACGTACTATCCGCCGAAGGAAGTCATCACGATTCATCGTCGAATCGATCAGATCCCATCCGGCAAAGTATTAGGCACGCTCGCAATCGATCTGTCCACAAGCGTCATCGACGCCATCTGCTCCCAGCTGTATACGAGCGGCAAGGAGCAGCTCTATCTGCTCAGCAGCAGCGGAGCTGTCATATACGGTCCTAATCCTCAGCAGCGCGGGGAGCTGCTGAAGGAGCAATGGGCACAGGAAGTCATTCAATCGGGCAGCGAGACGGGAAGCCGCCAGATCCGAACCGATTCATTCAACGGGGTCTATGTGTACGACAAGCTTCAGACTCCGTTCCTGGATTGGACGCTCGTGAAGCTGATTCCTCAGGAGGTCATTAACGCCGGAACCCGTCAGGTGACGGAGGTGAATACGATTATTCTCGGACTATTCCTGCTCGTAACCATTATTGCAGCGGTCTACGTCTCCTTGTGGATCACCTCACCGATTAAGAAGCTGATCGGCAGTATGAATCGCATTCAGTCAGGTGAGCTTGATGTTGATATTCGGCTGCAGCGAACCGATGAGATCGGAGAGCTGGCCAGACGCTTCCGTCTGATGATGGAGACGATCAACAACCTCATCTTAAGAGAATACAAGCTGGAGCTCGCTAGCAAGAGCAATCAGCTGAAGGCGCTTCAAGCACAAGTGCAGCCTCACTTCATCTATAATGCGATGCAGTCGATCGGCACGCTGGCTCTGCAGCAAGGGGCTCCTAAGGTGTATACGCTCATCTTGCAGTTAAGTCGAATGATGAGGTATACAATGAACACCTCCGATCAGCTCGTTACCGTTGCACAGGAGATCGAGCATACCGAAGCCTATCTGGCGCTGCAGAAGCATCGGTTCGGTGACCATCTGACTGTTGAGGTGGAAGCGGCTGCGGAATCTCTCGTCGTTCCAGTTCCGAGGATGATTATACAACCTCTTGTTGAGAATATTTTCAAGCATGCGTTCGATCCTGCTGGCGGGGTCATCTCCCTTGCTATCCGCACATGGGTGGAGCATGGCTGCCTTGTAATTGAGGTAGAGGATGACGGCACCGGTATGACCGGAGAGAGACTGGCTGCGCTGAGCGAAGCGCTCGATAGGGCGGAGGATGACGGGCTGAAGAGTGGAGAATCCATTGGTCTGGGCAATGTAATCTCCAGGCTGCGTCTTCGCTGCAGTGAGGAATCGTCGATCCGTCTGGAGCCGAACACCCCATCGGGCCTCATCGTTACACTGACTATACCGATACCTGCCATACAGGAAGGAACTGACTATTCATGAGTATGAGAATTCTCATCGTGGACGATGAACAGCATGCGCGGGAGGCGGTTAAGCTGCTCCTCGACTGGGAAGCTCATCCCGGGCTCGACTACAAGGAAGCCGATAACGGTGAGCAAGCGAAGCAATATATCCATGAATATTCCCCGCAGCTCGTCATTACCGATATGCATATGCCGATTACCGGCGGAGTGGCGCTCATGGAGTGGATTGCCGCGCACCACCCGTCTATTCGAGTGATTGTCATCAGCGGCTACAGCGACTTCGATTATGTACGCCAGACGGTGAAGCTGGGCGGCATGGATTACCTGCTGAAGCCGTTCGACCCCCTTCAATTGAATGAGGCGGTATCGAAGGCGCTGGCCGCCTGGAAGAAGGAAGAGGAGGAGCGCCAGGCTCAGACGAGACAATCGATTGCCATGAACCAATTCAAGCCCGTCTACTGGGATCGTATCTTCTCCCAGCTGCTGGCGGATGGTTCCAGCTATCCGTCTGTGAAGGATCAATTGGAAGCCGAATTCGGCTGTCCTCCTCCAGGTACGCCATGCTGCGTCATCATCTGCTCCCTGGAGCATCTGCCGCAGACGCTGCTGCGGAGATTCAGAGGAGATCGCAACTTGCTTGGTTATGCCGTCACGAACATATGCAATGATGTCATTCGGCTGCAGTGGCAGGCGGGCTACGCCTTCCGTTATTCCCGAGAGTACGAGCGAATCGTCGTCGTACTCTGGCGTGAGCTCGAGCTGGTCCCTACTCGAGTGCAGTCCTTGTCCATTGCCCTCACCTCGACGCTGAACTATCCGTTCGCCCTGGGCATAGGCCAGGAGGAGCCGTTCCCAGCCGGACTGGGCGCCTCTGCAGAGCGTGCCGAAGCTGCGCTTAATGGCCGCAATCTGCTGGATCCCCATACGTTCATTCATGACAGCAGGACCTCTGCCAGGGGAGCTGCACCGACCGCTGCCGAGGCTGGGGCTGGGAATGGGACAGCAGGAGGAACAGGGGCCATTCCTCATCTATCCGATCTGGAGGAGCCGCTGAAGTTAGGCATGATCAGCCGAAGCGAGCAGCAATGCACAGCAGCTCTAGCTGGGTGGATGAACCAGGTGAGGGAGATGTCCCGGCTCTCCCCTGCCCATCTGCAAGCGTGGCAGCAGCAATGGCTGCAGATTAGGGACAGGCTGTCGGCAGACATGCTGGACGGCGAGCACTTCCCTCTGTCGGGTGAAGACCTATTCGTACGTGGCTGCGATGACAAGGGACTATTCAGCCTGAATAAGCTTCAGGAGGAGCTGCAGCAAGATGTGATCAGGTGGTGTGCGATCTTAGCGGCGAAGCAG
This sequence comes from Paenibacillus sp. GCM10023252, assembly GCF_042653305.1. Lineage (NCBI taxonomy): Bacteria > Bacillati > Bacillota > Bacilli > Caryophanales > Paenibacillaceae > Paenibacillus > Paenibacillus sp. GCM10023252. Next base: position 160,551 of record NZ_JBHSHW010000002.1, on the reverse strand, counting down.
CGCGGGGAGCGCAATGTCATTGGGGAGATGGTGAAGTACATTGACCAGCACCTTGAGGAGGACGTCTCCCTGCAGCAGCTGGCCAGCCGCTTCTTCTTGAGCCGTGAATATGTATCGCGCCGCTTCAAGCAAGAGACAGGGCAGAATCTGTCGGAATATGTAGAGCGCCTCCGGGTGGACAAGGCGAAGCTGCTGCTAGGCAATCCTGACCTGAAGATTACAGACATTGCAGCCATGGTCGGCTATCCGGATGAGAAGTACTTCAGCAAGGTGTTCAAGAAGCAGACCGGGTTCCCTCCCAAGCACTACAGGAAGATGGAGATGAATCGCTAACGGCTGATGTATGCCTGGCATGGTTGGGGATCGGGATTCGTGAACGGGATGGAGGAATATAGGCATGGCAGTGAAGCGTGAGGAAGAGCTGTACGGCCCAATTAAGGCTTACTACGAGAGACTAGGTTACATCGTGAAGAGCGAGGTCGTCCATTGCGATCTCGTTGCGATGAAGCCGGACAGTCAGGCCAGTGACGGACAACAGACTATAATCGTAGAGATGAAAAAAACGTTCAATCTCGCCCTGCTGCTGCAAGGGATTGAACGTCTCAGAATAAGTGATCATGTCGTGCTTGCGGTGGAGCGCAACCGCTCCAAGAAGGGCGCCCATAACCAGCGGTTCGGTGACCTCACCGAGCTGTGCCGCATGCTTGGCATCGGTCTCATGACCGTGACCAACTACAAGACGAAGCCCGCGGTCATCGAGCTGCTGTGCGAGCCCGGCGAGCTTCCAACTAGGAGGCCGCGCCGTACGAGGCAGGCTCGCCTGCTCCAGGAATTCCGCGAGCGGAGCGGCGACTACAACACTGGCGGCAGCGGCGGCCGCAAGCTGGTAACCGCCTACAGGGAGAAGGCACTGCGCTGTGCTTGGGCGCTTGAAGCCGCCGGCGGCACCTTGTCGCCGCGCCGGGCTTGCGAGCTGTCCGGCTACAGCCGCTGCGGCGAGCTGCTGCGCAGCAACTACTACGGCTGGTTCGAGCGCGTAGAGCGCGGACTGTACAGGCTGCGGCCGGAAGGGGCCGCAGCCTTGGAGCAATACGCGGAAGTGCTGGCTGCTTGGGCGAAGACCCTCCCGGCTGCGGCCTTGGCTGCAGCGGCCTCTTCACGCACTCTTAGCGACGAGCCAAGAACTCGTTAACCGCCTCGGCGAATCGCTTCACCCCTTGCACCGTCCGCTCGCCCGAGTTATGGGTGAAGTTCAGTCTGGCTGTATTGCGCTGCGGATCTGCCGCGTAGAACGAGCTTCCCGGGACGAAGGCAACCCCCTTCGCCACGGAAGCACGAAGCAAGGCCTCTGCGTCAAGCCCTTCGGGCAGCTCCAGCCATAGGAACATGCCGCCTTGCGGCTGCAGCCACCGGATGTCGCTGAGCTGCGTCTGCTTCAGCAGCCCCTCCATCTCCTGCATCCGCTCGCCGTAGGACTTCGAGATGAGCGCGATATGCGCGTCCAAGTCGAACCCTCGCAGCAGCTGATCCAGCAATTGCTGATCGAGCGTGCTCGACTGGAGATCGGCAGCCTGCTTCGCCTTCGCCATCATCGCAATGACGCGGCTGTCCCCAATCGCCCATCCTGTTCGAAGCGCAGGCGCGACCGTCTTCGAGAAGGTGCTCGTATAGATGACGATTCCACCCTCCGCGCGTCCCTCCAGAGAGAATAAGGATGGATACTCGGCATCCATATGGAACTTAATATCTCCATATGGATCATCTTCTATGATCGGCATCTCATTCGTACGGCATAGCTCTAACAGCTGCAGCCGGCGCTCGGTACTCCATACCCTGCCGGTCGGATTGCCGAAGGTTGGGACGGCATACATCAGCTTCGGACGATGCTGCGCAATGAGGCGAGCGGCATCCTCGGGAATCATCCCGTGCTCGTCGCTCTCCGCCGCAACTACCTTCAGCCCATGCATCTGGAACACCTGCAAGGAGGCGAGGTAGGTCGGCTTCTCGACTAGAATCGTGTCACCCGGCTCCGTCAGGACGTCGACCAGCAGATCAATCGCCTGCTGCGACCCAGTCGTTAGGATCATCTGGTCTGGTGTTACGTGCATCCCCTTCTGCTCCATGCGGCTGCACAGCTGCTGTCTAAGCGGCAGATAGCCTTCGGTTAAGCCGTATTGCAGGGCGCTTGCTCCGCCAGCGAACATGCGCAGGGAAGCTTCCTTCAAGGCTTCGACAGGGAATAGCTCCTCTGCAGGCAAGCCGCCTGCGAAGGAGATCATATCTTTGCCTTGCGTCAGCTTCAGAATATCTCGTACGGCTGAAGATTTAAGTGCTGCAACTCTAGGTGAGAACCGGTAGTCCATTTCCCCATTACCTCCCCATATCATCTTTCTACATGTTACTCCTTCTCCCCGGCTCAGGCAACGGGTGTGAGCGATGTTCTGTAACGAGATGTACAATCTTTTTAAGTTTTCTTTTGACCCGAGGTTGGTTATAATAATAGAAGTTAATTGGAGGTGTCCACGCATGCAATTGCTTATTGTCATGACCGTCTTCGCATTGTTCATTACCGCTATGTTGACGGCATCCTACAATGACGACAAGACTAAGGGCCTGTAAGTCACAGCCCCCTAGCCAAAAAATAAAGCTTCCCGCAGGCACGTCGATGACGCGCAGCAGGAAGCTTTATTCATATGCCTGGCATGCTATCCATTAATGGCGGAGTTGCCCCATCTCGCCAATACAGGTTGAACAGAGATAACGCTCCTTGAAGTCCTTCACTTCATCCATGGAACCGCAGAATACGCATCTTGGTCGATAACGCTCTAGGATGATATGGTCCCCTTGAACTAGAATCTCAACCGGATCTCCTTCATTCATCTGGTACCTCTTGCGAAGGGATTTCGGAAGCACGATACGTCCAAGCTGATCCACTTTTCTTACTACGCCTGCCGGTTTCATCCAATTCACCTCACCTGTGTCTAGTTTTGCAAGCCATTTTTGAGAAACCTTGCATGTTTAGACTTTCGATGGGTATGTGGCATTTCCTCCCCGGCTTCATTTTTTCTTAATATTCTGCAACAAACTACTTCAGATGGAAGTAATCATTCTGCCGAAGCGCCTCGTATACGACAATAGCCGCCGAGTTAGACAAGTTGAGAGATCTCACTTGATCGCTCATAGGCATCCGAATGCAGGTATCCAGATTGGCATCAATCAGCGATTGCGGCAGCCCCTTCGTCTCCTTGCCGAATACGAAGAAGTCACCGTCTTGATAATCGAAGTCGGAATATCTCTTCACCGCACGTGTGCTCGCGTAGTAGAATCGTCCCTCCGGATACTTCTCCTTCACCTCTTCGAACGAGTCATGGTACTCCACGTTCACGGCATGCCAATAATCCAGACCTGCGCGCTTAAGCGTACGATCATCCGTATCGAAGCCGAGCGGCCTTACGAGATGAAGATGTGTTCCAGTAGCAGCACAAGTTCTTGCAATATTGCCAGTGTTGGCTGGAATCTCGGGTTCAACTAATACGATATGCAGAGCCATTTGTTCACACGCTTCCTTTTCTTGAGCCTATTTTTTACACTCACTTTACGTTAACTTAATCTCCCGCTTAACGTCCTCCATTATAGTAGATACAAGAACAGGAGACAAAAGGAGATTTGATGATGAGAAAAAAAATATTAGTCGTCGACGACGAGCCCTCCATCTCCATGCTGATTGAATTCAACCTGAAGCTTGCCGGCTATGATGTCCGGTGTGTCAGCGATGGAGAAGCTGTATTCGAAATGCTGAAGCCGTTCCGCCCCGACCTCATCGTACTTGATCTCATGCTGCCTAAGATGGACGGCATCCAAGTATGCCGTGAGCTGCGCAAGCAGAATAATGCCGTGCCGATCGTGATGCTGACTGCTCTTCAAGATGTAACGGACAAGATTGCAGGGCTCGATAACGGTGCTGACGATTATATGACTAAGCCCTTCAGCCCGCAAGAGCTGATCTCCCGTATACAAGCAGTGTTCCGCCGCATTCAGTCTCTGCCAAGCTCTGCCCCAACGACAACCTTCGAGATCGGCCGTCTGAGCGTCCATGCCGAGCAGCGCGAAGTATTCAACGATGGCAAGCTTGTTGAGCTGACACCTAAGGAATTCGAGCTTCTGCTCTTCCTCTGCCGCCACCGCGGCAAGGTGCTCAGCAGACAACAGCTGCTGCATGGCGTATGGGATTATCACTTCCTAGGCGACACTCGAATCGTAGACGTTCATATTAGCCATCTGCGCGATAAGATTGAGAAGAATGCTAGAACGCCAGAGTTTATTATGACCGTCCGGAACGTTGGCTATAAGCTTAATGGCCCGAATGTGATGGACTCCTCGCCCGCATAAGGTGCCATAACACATGCCCTCTGTGCCGTAGTAAAAACAAAGAGATAAAAACAAAGAGACCGTCTCCCTCATCAACCATGAGAGGGTAGGCGGTCTCTTCAATCTCTCTTCCGTCTAGTCGCTCGTTATCCGTTGCGCTGCTGGAAGTCGCTCATGAATGCTGCTAGTGCCTTGCAGCTCTCAAGTGGAACGGCATTATATGTCGATGCGCGAAGCCCGCCTACATCACGATGGCCCTTGAGGCCTACGAAGCCTGCTGCCTCTGATTCCTTAATGAACTGCTTCTCCAGCTCTTCGGTATGAATACGGAACGTTATATTCATAACCGAACGGCTTGCTGCGTCTGCTGCCCCTCGATAGAAGCCTCCGCTGCTGTCAATCGCATCATAGATGAGATTGGTCTTGTCCCGGTTGTATTGCTCGATAGCAGATACGCCGCCCTTGCTCGCAATCCACTTCAGCATGAGGTTCACCATATAGACCGAGAAGGATGGCGGCGTGTTATATAGAGAGTTATTATTGACATGAGTATCATAACGTAGCATGGAGCTTAACGTCTTCGGGCTGTTCGCTGCCAGATCTTCCCGAATAATGACGAGTGTCACCCCTGATGGTCCTAGATTCTTCTGAGCTCCAGCATAGATGAGTCCGAACTTCGATACATCAACTGGACGGCTTAATATGTCGCTGGACATATCGCCGACTAGCGGAATATCACCTGTATTCGGGTATTCGCTATACTGAATGCCTTCAATCGTCTCATTAGACGTAATATGGAGGTATGCCGTCTCTTCAGGCAGCTTCAGCTCACTAAGATCAGGAATGCGAGTATACTTGTTCTCTTCCGAAGTGGCGACAATGGCTGTCTTGCCAATCAGCTTCGCTTCTTTAATGGCTTTGTTTGACCAATTTCCCGTCTGAACGAAGGCAGCGGTCTTGCCTTCTGACAGCAGATTCATCGGAATCATGCCGAATTGTGTACTCGCCCCGCCTTGCAGGAATAAGGTTTTGTAATGGTCCGGAATTCCGAACAGCTCACGCAGTAAGGATTGGGTCTCATTATTGACGTTCTCGTAGATGCTGCTACGATGCGACATTTCCATGATAGACATGCCTGCTCCACCGAATTCTACGAATTGCTCCTGTGCCTGCTGCAGCACCTCGAGCGGTAATGCGGCTGGACCTGCGTTGAAGTTATAAGCACGTTTCGTCAACCTTACCCACCTCAGTCTTCTTTTGTATGATATCGCTATGATAGCAAGTTTAACCGTCTGCTTCAAGAGCATTCACCGATTATATATAACTAGAATGTCGAACGCTGTCACCTGAAGTGCTAGCTAATATTCGGATTCTTCCCCTTAACATTCAACTCTGCTTGAACTGCTCATGACTACGCCATTCGCAAAAGAAGCGAGCTTCCTGTTGGAAGCCCGCTTCTTGGGATCAATAAGTGCTGACTAGCAGTCGAAGTAAAGGTTGTACTCGTAAGGATGAACACGAATCGCAACTGCCTTAGCTTCGCCACGCTTGAATGCCACATAGTTATCGATGAAGTCTTGGGTGAATACGCCGCCTTCAGTCAAGAACTCGGAATCTGCTTCAAGAGCGTCAAGCGCTTCGTCCAGCGAGCCAGGAACGCTGCGAATCTCAGCCTTCTCTGCATCGGACAGATCGTAGATGTTCTTGTCATAAGGACCATAGCCAAGAGCGGTAGGATCAATCTTACGCTTGATGCCATCCAGACCAGCAAGCAGCATCGCTGCGAATGCCAGGTAAGGGTTAGCTGTGGAATCCGGAGTACGGAATTCAATACGGCAGCCCTTAGGAGTAACTGCAGCAACTGGAATACGAACAGCTGCAGAACGGTTACCCTTGGAGAATACCAGGTTAACTGGCGCTTCATAACCAGGTACGAGACGCTTGAACGAGTTCGTGCTCGGGTTAGTCAGTGCAATCAGTGCTGGTGCATGGTGTAGAATACCACCGATGTAGTGGATAGCCATTGGGCTTAGGTTCGCGTAAGCACCCTTCTCATAGAACAACGGGGAATCGCCGTTGAAGATGGATTGGTGAACGTGCATCCCGCTGCCGTTGTCGCCGAATAGCGGCTTTGGCATGAATGTTGCTGATTTGCCATATTGGCGAGCAACGTTGTTAACGATATATTTGTAGAGCAAGAGGTTGTCAGCTGTTTTGGTCAGCGTGTCGAAGCGGAAGTTAATCTCTGCTTGACCTGCTGTCGCAACTTCATGGTGATGACGCTCAACGCGAAGGCCTGCTTCTTGCATCAATCGTACCATTTCGCTGCGGATATCCTGTTGGGAGTCAACCGGTGCTACTGGAACGTAACCGCCCTTGACACCAACTTTGTAGCCGAGGTTGCCGCCTTCTTCCTTGCGTGCTGTGTTCCAAGCTGCTTCTTCGGAGTCAACAGAGAAGAAGGAAGTGTTCATCTTCGTTTCGTAGCGAACGTCGTCGAACAGGAAGAACTCGGATTCCGGTGCGAAGAAAGCTGCCGTACCGATACCTGTAGTTTGCAGGTATTCTTCTGCTTTCTGTGCAATGCTGCGTGGATCGCGCTCATAGCGCTCGCCGTCTGGTGTATGGATGTTACACATGATGTTCAGCGTCGGATGATCAGTGAATGCATCAATGAACACGGAATCTGTGTCTGGCATCATCACCATGTCTGATTCTTCAATGCCGCGGAAGCCCGGGATTGAGGAACCGTCGAATGCAACACCGTTAACGAACGTATCACCGTCTACCTCTGTTGATGGAAGAGTGATGTGGTGAGCATGACCGGAAAGATCCACAAAACGGAAATCTACAAACTGGATGTTATTTTCTTTAATTTTGTCCAAAACGCCTTGAACTGACATGTGATGTTTCCTCCATTTCCGAACGTTTGCATAGTATTGAACGACAATCGTTCAATTTTTTCTCCAAACCATGATGATATTATAAAACTACGATATTTCATCGTCAATACTTATGTTAGGTATTTTTTATCGATATGTAAGCTATACTTACAAGTTTGACGAGATGTTCACAAAAGTTAGCCGGTGGCAGGCAAATAGCCGCGGGCCCCTGCTGTTCAAGGGCTCGCGGCTATTCTAGCTGGGGCTGTAATCTATAGTTTCTTCCATTCCAGGAACGCTTCAGCCGGCGCCTTCTCGGTATGGAAATCACGGTCAACAAGGTTACCCAGCTGCTCCAGCTCCTTCAGAAGCTTCGCGAATTGGTCCGGGAAGAGCGATTGAACACCGTCGCCTGTCATCGAATTGTCCGGATCCGTGTGCATCTCGATAATGAGGCCGTTCGCTCCGGCAGCGACAGATGCCTTAGACATCGGCTCGACAAGCTCACGACGTCCTGTTCCATGGCTCGGATCGGATATAACCGGAAGATGGCTAAGAGACTGCAGGACAGGAATGGCAGAGAGATCCAGAGTATTGCGGGTATAGGTCTCGAACGTTCGGATTCCGCGTTCACAGAGCATGACGTTCGGATTGCCGCCGGCTAGAATATATTCGGCCGCATTGAGGAACTCGTCATAGGTGGAGCTGAATCCGCGCTTCAGCAGCACCGGCGTCTGAATCGTGCCCAGCTTGCGCAGCAGATCGAAGTTCTGCATGTTGCGAGTTCCTACCTGAAGAATATCCGCATATTCTGCACAGACATCAACATACTCTGGTGTCATCACTTCTGTGATGGTTAGCAGCCCATGCTTCTTGCCTGCCTCCGCCATCATCACCAGACCTTCTACTCCAACGCCTTGGAAGCTGTAAGGACCTGTCCGGGGCTTGAAGGCTCCTCCGCGAAGCACTTGACCTCCTGCCGCCTTCACCAAGCGTGCAATCTCATCAATCTGCTCAGGTGACTCCACGGCACACGGACCGCCCATCACGACAAGGTTGCGTCCGCCAATCTTCACGCCCTTGATATCAATGACCGTATCATCCGGATGGAAGTCGCGGCTAGCCAGCTTGTAAGACTTGGAGATCTTAATGACGTTCTCTACGCCCTTCATCTGGCGCAGATGCTCGGACAGCGTTGGCTCCGCCTTGCCAATAATGCCGATAACGGTCCGATCTATTCCCCGTGAGACATGGGCTTGCACGCCTGCTTTTTCAATCGTGCTGACAATCTCATTTATCCGTTCTTCCGTTACATTCTGATTCGTTACGACGATCATATGCTCATCTCCTTATTCGCGCTTCGACGCTTATACGCTTTTAAGCTTCTACGCTTTTAACCACTAAAGCAAATATACAGCAAAAAGCCGCCCTCGTCAATAGCATAGAGGACGGCAAATCTCACTTCTTACACAGAGGACTTCGTCCGAATAACAGGCAGCAGCTTGTTCATATTGACAGTCCTCTTCAATTCCCATGTACTTGGGTCTCTGTAATCATATTGCTCCAGATAAGCGATAACTTCCTTCGTGATTGGCGTTGGTGTGGAAGCTCCTGAGGTGACCGCTACCCGGTCAACCCCTTGCAGCCACTCCTGCTGAATCTCGCTCACATCAGCGACGCGATAAGCCTTCACCCCGGCAATCTCCTCCGACACTTGAGCGAGCCGGTTGGAGTTGTTGCTGCGCGGATCACCGACGACTATACAGAGCTGCGCCTGACCGGCCTGCTCCGCTACCGCCTCCTGCCGCACCTGTGTGGCAAGGCAGATCTCATTGTGAATCTCCGCCTTCGGGAACTTCTCCAGCAGACGGCTAATAATATGGCGAATATCCCACTGGGACATCGTCGTCTGATTCGTAATGATGATATGATCTGCATGCACCTGCAGCTGTTCAATCTCTTCCTCGCGTTCAATGAGATGAACCTTGTCCGGAGCGACACCGATTGCCCCTTCCGGCTCGGGATGCCCCTTCTTGCCGATATAGATAATCTCGTATCCCTCGGCGGTCTTCTCTCGTATGAGATCATGCGTCTTCGTCACATCCGGACATGTCGCATCGACGACGGTCAATCCCTTGTCCCGCGCTCGCTTCCGAACCTCCGGAGACACCCCGTGAGCGGTGAAGATGACCGTGCCCGACTCAATCTGATCGAGAATCTCCAGACGATTCTCCCCATCCAGCGTAATGACACCTTCCTGCTCGAACGCATCGGTTACGTGAGCGTTATGGACAATCATTCCTAGTATATAGATGGGCCTTGGCAGATCGAGGTTCTTCGCTGTCTGCAGCGCGAGCACCATCGCATCTACTACGCCGTAGCAATAGCCTCTTGGCGATATCTTGACAATCTCCATTGCTCTGACACCTGCTTTCCCAGAGCGGCCTTGCGCAGCCGCTGACAATTCTAATCTCCTTCTATTATAGACGATGAACCGGAGGAAGCATAGTACACCGGCAGCCAGATGACGAAGGTCGTCCCTTCGCCTTCGCGTGTCCGCACCTCGACCGCCCCCTTATGTTCATCAATAATCCACTTCGCGATCGACAGCCCGAGCCCCGTCCCCACGGTCTGCCCCCTCGATTCATCTGCCCGGTAGAACCGGTCGAAGATATGAGGAACCTCCTCCGGATTCATGCCGATTCCCGTGTCTCTGATGACGATGCCGGCTTGCTCACCCTTAAGCAGCGCACTCAGCTCCACTGTCCCTTGCGGCGTGTACTTGAAGGCATTCTCGATGAAAATAAACAAGAGCTGCTGAAGGTAGTCCTGGTTCCCGAACACCTCCACATCCTGTACGGCGGTCAGGTCACCAACCGTCCAGTCCGATGTGCGCGGCAGCAGCTGAGCTCTGCGTGCCACCTCTTCCGCAAGCAGCTGCAGCTTCAGCGGCTGCTTCTCCATCACGTAGCCTGCGTCGGCGCGTGCAAGCGACAGCAGGTCATTGACCAGCGTCGACATCCGCTTCGCCTCGGAGGAGATATCCTGCATTGCTTCCTGCGACAGCTCCCAATGCTCTGTTGCAGGAAGCAGGCAGTCTGGCTGCTGCCTGGCTTTGGACCACATTTTCTCAAGGAGGTCGATATTGCCTCGAATGGTCGTCAGCGGCGTCCGCAGCTCATGCGAAGCATCGGAGACGAATCTGCGCTGAGCCTTGTAGGCTTCATCGAGCTCGTTGTATGCCATCTCAAGGCGGGAGAGCATCGAGTTCAGCGTCTCGGCCAGTCTTCCAATTTCATCGTTAGGACCACGGGATGGAATACGAACGCTGAGATCCGAGCCCTTCTCAATCTGCTTCGTGGAGCGAATGACCCCCTCGATCGGACGCAGCGCCTTGCGTGCCAGGAAGAGACCGACGGTTGCTGCGATGAAGACAGCGATGATGGAATAGATGACGAGAATGGTCCGCAGGCCCGACAGGAACTTCACTTCACTCCCAACGTAAGCTCCGATCTGCAGCAGGCCAACCAGCTTCCCGTCATTCGTATGAACTGGCTTCTGATAGATGATGAATTGATACTTGGTCTCGCTGATCTGAGCCTCCTGACGATTGAAGCCTTCCTTCGGCCTCGACTTCTCTCCCGGATAGGAGAACCTGAGATCAATCTCAGACATATTCGGGGAAGCTAGCAATACGCCGGGCTCTTGATAATTGACAAGCTGAATATATAAGTCCTTCTCGAAGGATCCTGACTTGTATCTTGCTCTCAAGTCCAACTTATCCATGAAGTCTGCTGCGTATAACTCAATGTTGTCCGCTTCCTTGTGCATGCGGCTCTTAATATCTGCATAGGTATTGTAATTAACGAAGAAATAGATGGCGAAGCCGAATATGAGCAGGGTCGCCACCAATACACCCGAGTACCACAAGGTCAATCGTATTCTTATTGACATGGCAATCAGCCGCCCTCTCCGCCGCGCAGCACATATCCCGTGCCGCGAACCGTCTGAATGAGTCGCTTGCTTCCGCCTTCCTCCGTCTTCTGCCGAAGCATCGCAATATACACCTCTAATACGTTGGACTCTCCGCTGAAGTCGTAGCCCCAGATCTTATCCATAATAGAGTCTCTCGTCAGCACACGCCGAGGATTCTGCATGAATAGATGAAGAAGATCGAATTCCTTGGCCGTCAGCTCGATTCGGCGCCCCCCGCGCAGCGCTTCCCGGGAATCCAGATCCAGCAGCAGGTCTTCATAAGCGAGCCGATTGGCAGCATCCTCAATCTTATCCGGCTTGCGCCGCAGCAGTGCCCGTACACGGGCAAGCAGCTCTTCGAGCGCGAATGGCTTCACCAAGTAGTCGTCCGCCCCAGTATCCAGCCCCTTCACGCGGTCTTGAATATCATCCTTCGCTGTAAGCATGAGGATCGGCACGGTGCTTCCGCCTTCTCGTACCCGGCGGCATACCTCCCAGCCGTCTACCTGCGGCATCATCACATCGAGGATGAGCAGGTTCGGATCTGCGGTGAGCAGCACCTTCAGTCCCTCAAGACCGTTACTCGCCGTCGTTACTTCATACCCTTCGAATGCCAGGCTCCTTCTTAGCAAGGATGTAATCTTCTCATCATCATCTACGACTACAATATGCGGTCTCACCAGCGTTCCCCCCTGAGTTCCTACTGCACCACAAGGAAGCGCACACGAGTCCTCTCACCCGCATACGCTTCCTGCTTGCCTGCGTTGCTTCTTATTGCTGGGTATTGAATTTGTTTCTGTCTCCAATCTCAACTTGCAGATTCATCGCTTTGCCGCCTCGGAAAATGTTAAGATCAACCTTGTCTCCGACTTTTCGCTTCTGAATCTCTGCTATTAACTTCTCCTTGGTGGTGAACTTCTTCCCATCAATGCCTGTAATGACATCGAACTGCTTCAGATCAGCCAGATACGCTGGAGAGTTATAATATACGTTGCGCACGATAGAGCCTTCAGCCTTATCCAGCTTGAGCTGGGCGGCCATGTCCTCCGTCACATCGGTAAGCTCAGCTCCGATGAAGGGAACGGCTGGCTTCGGAATCTCCTTGTTGTTCTTCAAGTTGTCGAGCACTTCTTGAATAGTTGAAGTCGGAATGGCGAAGCCGATCCCTTGTGCCTGGGAGCTGACTGCCGTGTTGATGCCGATAACTTCGCCTTGCTCATTCAGAAGCGGACCTCCCGAGTTGCCCGGGTTGATGGAGGCGTCTGTCTGCAGCAAGTGCTTGTATTGTCTCGTTCCTTGTTGGTCTGGAATGTCGATCGGACGTTCCTTCGCACTCAGTACACCTACAGTAATCGTATGGTCGAAACCATAAGGGTTGCCGATCGCGATGACCCAATCTCCAATATTAATATCATTGGAGCTGCCCAGAGGCAGAGTCGGGAACGCCTTCGAATCCGATACCTTGACGACGGCAAGGTCAAGCTCATAGCTGGAGCCGAGCAGTTCGCCCTTCAGCGGCTTGTCATAGCCTTGTACCGTTACATTAATCTCATCCGCATCGCCAATGACATGCTGGTTCGTTAAGATGTAGCCAGTTGAGTCGAAGAAGAAGCCGGTACCGATACCTGTAGGCTGAAGCTGACCTTCGCCGCCTTGATCCTGCTTCGGCTGCGGAGCCTCCTCGCCGAAGAACTGACGGAAGAAGTCATCGTCCAGCATGCTGCCGCTGCCACCGCCGGAGTTCGCCTTCTGATAGGTCTCGATCTTGACGACCGCAGGACTCGCTGTCTCGAAGAGCTTAGCTATATTATCTGGTCTAGCGGCAGCGGTCGTTGCGCCACCCGTTCCACCGGTTGTCTGCTTCTGTCCATTAGCTGCTGTATTCTGCGGCAGAAGCGCTTCGCTAGCTGTGAACCAGTTGTTGTAGTCGGCAGAGAACATCAGTACCCCTACGACAACAACCCCGGTTAAGAATGAGGCGAAGATGGACTTGAATGACGTCCGCTTCCGCTCTCTAACCTGCCAATTCCCCTTCTGCGCCCCTTGAGCTGGAGTGTATGGGCGCAGCTGCGTGGGTGGTGTGACCTCTACCTCTCGTACTTGCGGCTCTTCTGTATCTCGATCCGATGGGGATGATGCGGTCGTGTAAGCCTGATCAGGTACCCGGCTAGCGGTCGCGGGTTCAGTATCTTGCTGTGAGCCTGGCTTGAATGGGCCATAAGAATAGTAGTAAGAGGGCTTGCTTGGTTCCCCTTCCGTATGAGAATGAGTAGGCGTGCTAGATACATCAGATGCGCTGCTTGTTGTCTCTTGCTCTTGCTCGTGCTCTGAATCTTTTGAACTATCCTTACTGCGCTCATTCCAGAAATCATCATATGGATTTTTTTTGTTCCCGTCGTCCATTATGTTCCCCTCCTCATGTAGATCCGGCAATGATTCAACATCCTAGCGTAGTCGCCGTCAGATGTTCATTCGTTTGTTGTATCTCTATCATGCACATTCTACCTTAAAACAAACTTAAAAGGAATTTAAACAAAGATAAAAAAGCCCCACACAAAGTCAGAGCTTCTCGTCGGATAGACCTATTTACACACACATGCTAACTTAGAAACATCTGCTCCACTTGATGAAGCACCTGCTTCGCTTCCTCAATATAATGGGGCTCGATATCAGCGTCAGGATCGACCGGCGTCTGGAACTGGTCGAACAGTGCCCCGACTATTCTAACACTGGCTTCCGGGTCATTCCCTTCCCGATATAAGTGCTTAAGGACGAAGGGCTTGCCGAGCTGAATCTTCGCATCATTATCATCGGTCTCTACATCAATAGTACCGTTAATCACTTGAAAAGGAATTCGAAGCCACGCCTTGTGCCCTTCGTCCAAATAGCGGTCGAACGAACCTTGATGATAGTCCCAGCTACCTCCTAGAGCAAATCGATGCTCCTCGAGCTTATTTCTCACCAGGGCGAATTCCAGCTTTGTCGACTCTAGAGGCGATGAGATTGGATACATAACCTAAGCACTCCTTTGCACTGAAGCAATCTTATCCCTTCACACTAAGCTATAGTATGGATAAGAGTACCGGCAAATATGTGCAGTAATGTAGAATAGCTGCTGTTTAATCAAGACTCCGGAGTCCGCCCATGGCAGTCGATTCAGATGCTCTTCGCCCATCCCTTGCGGTGAGCGTAGACCGCCAGCTGGGTGCGGTCAGCTTGCTCGCACTTCATCAAGAGGTTGCTTACGTGGGTTTTGACTGTTTTCACACTGATATGAAGCTCTTCGGCAATCTCCTTGTTCGCTCTACCCTCCGCTATGAGGAGCAGCACTTCCTTCTCCCTCTCTGTGAGCCCTTCGTCCTCGCCTTGAGCAGCTTGCTTCCTGAGCCCGCGAGTCAGCGCCTGCGAGACGTCGGAGGTCATGACCGGCATTCCCTTGTAGGCTCCCGTCAGCGCGTAGATGAGCTCTTCCGCCGACACCGTCTTCAGCACATAGCTGACTGCCCCGGCTTCGATCGCTGCGAACACCTTGTCGTCTTCAAGGAAGCTGGTCAGCATGACGACCTTCATATGCGGATAGGCAGCCACAATCTCTCTAGTCGTCTCAATTCCGTCCATGACCGGCATCATCATATCCATGAGGATGAGCTCGGGATTGCCGCCTTCCATTCCAGCTGCAAGCAGGCTTAGCGCTTCTCTTCCGTTGCTAGCCTCACCCACCACTTCGAAGGCTGGCTCCAGCATGAGATACGTACGCAGCCCCGTCCTGACCATATCGTGATCATCCACAATCATTACCTTCATCGTATGGCTATCCATCGTCTTCAGCTCTCCTATCCAATCTTGGGAATGGTCACTATAATGCGCGTGCCGCTGCCCGGCTTGCTAATAATCTCTGCACGTCCGCCAAGCTTCTGCGCCCGCTCCTGCATTGTTGACAATCCGTAGGAGCCCCGCTTCACCTCCCCCACACGGAAGCCGGCTCCATCATCCTGCAGCAGCAGCGTAATCTGATTCTCGTTATCAGACAAGGTCAAGGAGCAGCCGGCTGCCCCGGCATGCTTCACGATATTCGCCAGAGCTTCCTGAATGATGAGGAATAGCTGATACTCCTTCGCTTCCGACAGCGGGTCGATTAACCGTATGTCCAGCGTTCCCTTCAGCCCATTCTGATTGCAATAGTCAGGGAACCACTTGTCAAGCGCCTCGTGCAGCGTTCTTCCTTCCAGCTCGATGGGCCTCAGCTGCGCAATGAGGCCCCGCATCTGCTTCTGAGCCAAGGCGGACATCGTAATCAGCTGATGCATGACCTCATCTGCCTTGCCGGGATTCAGCTGCTGCAGCTTCGGCAGTGACGAAGCGGACATATGAATCGCGAACAGCTGCTGGGAGACCGTATCATGAAGATCACGGGCCAGTCGCGTTCTCTCTTCCATGACTGCCGCCTCATTGGATGCCGCTTCGCGCATAACCTGCTCCTCCCCAGCCCCTTGCAGATGCTTCACTCGTTCAGCGAGCATGGACGCGAGGAAGTTGAATTCGCTGTTGACCGCATGGAAGGAGGAGTCCGATGCTGAGCCTGGAACTTGAACCGAATAATTGCCATTGGCGACTTGCTTAATGCCTAGATACAAGGTGTCAATTCTGCGCTGAAGCCGCTGTGCGGCCCAGTAGCCGAAGGCGATGCTGACGAGCAAGAAGGAAGTGATGGCCGATGCCTTCACTTCCATTCTAGAGACTCCTGTGCCGAAGCTCATCCATACCGCGTAGCCGATCAGCAGCGAAGCGGAGGATGAGAGCAGGAAGAAGCCAATCAACTCCCATTTGCTGCTGCGAAAAAAACGAACCATCATACCGCCATCACCCCACCTTAGTTACACGGACATCTCCGATAAAAGTGCTTACGATAATTTTTATCTTCTTGTCCGCTTCATAGTAATGAGGCGAGTTCACTTGTATGTTCTTAAACAGGCCGCTGTCCTGCTGATCCAGCACCTTGACATCTCCAATGAAGGAGGAAGAGGTCACGGTCACGCCAACGTCTCGATCATTCGGTACGAACACCTTAACGTCACCGATGAAGGAGGAGATAATGACTCTTGTCTCACCTTCAGAGATCTGCGCCTTCGTCAGGTCCAGCACCGTGTCACCGATGAAGTGCGAGATATTCATCGGCTTAAGCTCCCAATAATCATGGCCTAGATAGATATCACCAATGAATCCGGACTTCGTCTGAACGTTCGGATCCGAATTCCACCACTCCACACGGTTGTGATGGGAATGCCAGCCATGCCGCTTGGCATGTCTCCGCTCTTCCTTCCTGCGCTGCTCTTCAACCTTCTTATCATAATAAGGGTGCTGGTACGGCCCGTTGAATCCCTTATCTTGCTCAGTTGGC
Organism: Paenibacillus sp. GCM10023252; assembly: GCF_042653305.1. NCBI lineage: Bacteria > Bacillati > Bacillota > Bacilli > Caryophanales > Paenibacillaceae > Paenibacillus > Paenibacillus sp. GCM10023252. Next base: position 143,928 of record NZ_JBHSHW010000002.1, on the reverse strand, counting down.
GGAACAGGTGGAGCTGGCGGTCGGGGCGTATCCCTATCTGCTTGAAGCGTCGGATCCGGATGAAGCGGCGGCGCAGGAGGAATCGGTTCATCCGCGCTGTATGGCCGGAAGGACTCCCAGTCCTCCTTAGGCCCTTCAACCTTAGTATGTCTGGGCTTCATCATATATCTGACTCCAATAATAATGATAACAATCGGCCAAGCATGCGAGATGATCTCGCCAATTGACCATTCAATCCAGCCTAGATTGCGTCCCAGGAATACGAATCCAACGACGATTAGGACAATTCCCCACCAATCATCCGTTCCTCTCGTGCGGCTAAGAAGTCCCTGCAGCCCTATTACGAGGAGAATAACTGGCCAATACGTTCCGATAATCTGTCCGATGTCCAGGCTGTCGAACGGCTCCACTCCCAGCTGTCTAAGCAAGAAGGCAACCCCAACTCCAATAATCATGAACCCGGTTAGAATACGGCTTAACATAGGTCCGTTCATCTGCTTCACAGCTCCCTGCGTGATGTCATTACTCTAATCTATAGGTTAAGTATAGCTTCTGCCTCGCATTCCTCCAAGGGACGTCCGGTTGAATTGCTGCTCAGTCTGCAGACCGAGCCTCTTCCATAATTAGGCCAATCTATACGTAACTTTATATTACGTCATACGTTGACATAGTTAACTTGTGAAAATTATAATGATTAGCGGACGAATAAGAGGGTTGAAACCTCACATCATATTCATAACAGGAGTTGACATCATTGGAAATAACGGAGCTTTCCAAAGGGCTTGATACGATCTGGGTTGTCCTGACGGCAGCTATGATTCTGCTAATGGAGGGCGGATTCGCTCTGCTCGAAGCAGGGTTTGTCCGTCAGAAAAATGCAGTAAGCATTATTATGAAAGTATTCGTTGATATCGCCTTCGGCGCACTCATCTTCTACTTCTTCGGATTCGCCCTCATGTACGGCCTGGATGCCGGAGGCTTCATCGGTACGACCGGCTTCCTGCTGAACGGTGACTTATCTCACATTCAATACAACATTACTCATGAGACTTACTGGCTGTTCCAATGCGCCTTCGTCATTGCGGTCATCTCCATCGTCTCCGGCGCTGTAGCAGAGCGAATTAACTTCCGGGCGTACATTCTGCTCACCATTGCCATGACGGGCTTCATCTACCCGCTGGCGGGACATTGGGTGTGGGCCGTGGGCGGCTGGCTGGGCAAGCTGGGCATGATCGACTTCGCCGGCTCAGCTGTCATTCACGCCCTTGGCGGCTTCTCCGCGCTTGCAGCCGCTATCTTCATCGGTCCGAGAATCGGCAAGTTCACAGCTGAGGGCAAGAGCAACATCGTCCCGCCCTCCAACCTGCCTCTCGCTTCCGTTGGCGCCTTCATCTTATGGTTCGGGTGGTTCGGCTTCAATGCAGGAAGTACCCTTAGTGCAACGAATTCGTCTATCGGCCACATTGCCGTGACGACGATGCTCTCTGCCGCAGCAGGCGGGGCAGCCTGCATCCTGTTCACGATGTTCCGTTACAAGAAGGCAGATCCTCCCATGGTCATTAACGGCTCGCTGGCTGGACTTGTCGGGATTACCGCAGGCTGTGCCTTCGTATCGGATGGAGTGGCCATACTGATCGGTGCGGTGTGCGGAATTGCCATGGTGCTCGTAACCGAGCTGCTGGAGAGCAAGGGAGTTGACGATCCAGTCGGCGCCTTCGCTGTTCATGGTATCAGCGGTTCACTTGGCACACTGGCTGTTGGACTATTCGCGCTTCCTGAACTGACGAAGTCCGTCGGTCAAGGCTATTACGGACTGTTGTACGGAGGCGGTTGGAATCTGCTCGGCATTCAGCTGCTTGGGCTGGCCATTGTATCGCTATGGGGGTTCGCCATCACCTGGCTCGTCCTTATGCTAATCAAGAAGTTCATGCCTGTTCGCGTATCGCGAGACGAAGAGATGATTGGCCTGGACGTCGGCATCCACGGGGTTCCGGCATACAGCCAAGAGCATGACTTCCTGGATGTGGACCAGCTCAAGGGTGATAAGCAGGGATAAGCTCGCTAAGGGGCAATTGACTGGAGCTGTGACCTTGGTGGTTCACTAGCATGCACAACGAATGAGGGGCTGTCAGCAAGGTCATGAGATATGACCATGGCTGACAGCCCCTTCGATTATTCTATATGAGTTCATCCATCATGCCCTTGATCTTCTTCTCATCGGCCTGAGCAGCGATAGCCTTCGCATTGTCTATGTCGAGTCGCAGCAATCTAACCTTCTCCATCGGCTTCTTCACATAATGAATGTATTCGACTGCGAGATGGTGATCCGGCTTCTTCCCCGACAGCATGCGGCGGAAGGTAGACATGGACTGATACGCTCTCTCTTCAAGCATACGGCGCTTCTCGTAACGCTCTACCATCTGTTCGATCTCTGCAATCTCATGTTCCTTCTTAGCTATATAAGTAGCAATGAACGGATAGACTTCCGCTGGTTGAAGCTGCGTATGTGCCTCATGATTAATTGCCCCTGCATAAGATTCAGCCATGATAGTTCACCTGTCTTCTGATGTAATTAATGTTCACATTACAATCATACAACAAAGGGGATTCCATGGGAACCCCCTAATTATCTATTGAATGGTCAGATCGGTGCCGAGAACCCCGATCGGTTGACCCTCTGCGGAGAAGATCGGCACTGACAACGTGATGCACGGCCGCTTGGTAATCGCAGAGACATAGATGTCAGACTGGAACAGCTGTCCGCTCATCCCCTTCTTCCACCATTCACGCCCCTTCGCATTAAGCAACCCTGCTTCAGGAACCGAGTAGATGAAGGAGCCGTCTCCTCGATTGGACCAGATTGCCTCGATATCTCGCTGCTCTTGGAGGAGAACCGTCAGCTTCGCCTCATGTGAGGATTCATCCATACCGGTTAACGCTAATTGCCCAGCCGCTGCCTTCAACCAGGCGAAGATGGCAGCCATATCGACCTGACCCGCAGAACCAAGCACGTCAGCCCCCTGGCTTCCCATCTGACTAATGGCCTGAGATAGATCTGTAGAGGAGCGCTGCAGATTGCTGCTTACACGGGCTAGCTTGCCGATCTGCTCCCTCTGCTGCCCTGTCAGCTTCAGCGTGCTGTCTACACTCGTCATCGTTGCATTCACCGAATCCACTACGTCCTTCAGCATATCTGTCGTCTGCGCCATATGCTCGGTCTGCTGACGGCTTGCGGTATGGGTCTGTCCAACGAGCCTGTCAACCTCATTGATTCTTGTATAGATAAGATCCATACGCTCCTTGTTGACAGCCATCTCTTCGACACCGCGATCGACAGCCGACTTCTCCATAGCTACAGCATCAACTACTTGCTTCACACCGAGCTCAATCTGCTGAGCAATAGAGGAGGAGCGCTTGACGGCTTCATGGCTCTGTTCGGCGAGCTTCTTAATCTGCTGGGCAACGATGGAGAAGCCTCTGCCGAATTCGCCAGCATGAGCAGCTTCGATAGATGCATTCAAGGCAAGCAGGGAGGTCTGGGACACGATCTCCTCAATGAACTGGTTAATCTCATGAATATGGCTCATCTGATTAATGAATTGCTTAATATTATTATCCATGGCTCCGTTATGTATATGCAGATCATTCATGACCAGATTAGTATTCGCTAAGGATCTCACGACTTCCCGTACAACTTCCTTCGTCTCCTTGCTCTCTCTATCCAATTCTGTAGAGGCCGTGCTAATCTGCTCCGCAGCTGCGGACACCTCCTGCAAGGCGCTGAAGGCTTGTTCAATTCGATTCATCGCTTGGATGCTTCTAGACCGAAGCGTCTGCTCTCCTGCAGCTGATTCGTCTGCAATCTCCGTTAACTGCCCAATCGTCTGATTCACTTCGTCCACCGCTGCATGCAGTTGGTCCGAGATGACAACCGACTCATTCAGCAGACGGCTGACTCGTTCTCTCTCTTCCATGCTGCTGTTATCCGGCTTATGCGATTGTCTAATACGGAACAAGCTCATAGCAGGCCCAACCCCTTCCATGGTCTAGTCAATTTTTACCACATTATATAACAGCATTCGACAATTGAAAAGAGGGACCATTAGGTCCCTCTTCCTAGGTACTGCTATTCAAATGAGCTTACTTCTGCGCTTTTTGCGAAGCTTTATTCGCGTTCTTGCCAGCTGCATTCGTCTGATTGAAATCTTCTGCGAACTCCGTGTTCAACTGTTGGTTGTTCTGAGCTGCGTTCATCTTGTTGTTCTTATTCTTAGCCAATGGACTCACCTCCACTTCACCAATAGTATGGCAGTGGTCCCATCGGATTATGTAAGCACAAGATCTTCCATTCTTAGTCGAGTAATTCGGGCAATCTGCTGCAGCGCTTCTTCAAGCTCGGCTGCTCCCTCATTGTTCAGCCTTGACGATAGAGCAGCGAGTATAGACTCCTTCGTATGTCCTCTCACCGACAGGATGAAGGGGAAGCCGAACTTGCTGACATACTGCTTGTTCAGGGATAACAGCTGGTCATATTCAGTGGGATTAAGTTGATCCAGCCCCGCACCCTTCTGCTCCGAGACGGAGGCGGCCGTCATCTGCATGCGGCTGCCGAGATCCGGATGCTGTCTCAGCAGATGCAGCTTCTGCTCGGTGCTGGAGAGCATGATCAGCTTCACTAATTCATCGTGGAACTGCTGAATGGATGAGAACGGACGATGCGGCTCTACCCCTTCAATAACCCACGGTGAATGCTCGACTATCCAGCCCAGCGTCTTGTTGAACTCCTCTGCATTCATGCCATTAACCTGGTCCAATGTAAGCTTGGTCATCTTGGACATGCTATCATCGCCTCCTGTTCACCTGTCTATTCTTCCATCATGCCTCAGTACGCCGATCAGCGCAAGCTCTGCCTGGACAATCCTTAGTCATAAGGAACACCCTGCACATCAGTCCATAGCAGACGTCTGTACAGGGTGTATGATTGTTCTTGTATCAGGATTCCAAGTAGGACTGAGGAATGGGCTTGCCCGCCTCGGTCGCCTTGTTAATATCGTTAAGCCAAGCTTGGGTCAGCTTGCCGGTACCGCGCCTTAGCACTTGCACCTGCACGGTGCGCTTCCCCCATTGCTCGTACACTTGCTCTATCGTATCGAAGTACAAGTCAATCTTCTTGCCCTTGATGGCCGATCCAGTATCGGCTACAACGCCGTAACCATAACCGGGAATGTAGAGCAAGGTCCCGATAGGGAACAGCTTAGGATCAGCAGCGATCGTGGACACTCCGCCTCTGCGAACCTTCACACCAGAGTATGTGATACCATATTGCGGATGGCCGGGGCGCTTGCCCGTCGATTCTATTCCCGCCGTATAGCCGGTTGCTACTACGGTCATGCTGCTATTCCCAGTCCCAGCGGATTCAGCAGACGATCCAGCAGGTTCAGCCGCTGCTGGCAAGGATTGAACAACAGCTGCTGTTGCAAGCAGCAACAGGATGATTATTATTCGATGTGCGTAAGCTATACCACTTGTTAGCATTGGGGCAGCTTCCTCCTCAACATGAATATGCCCCATTGCTTCAAGCTTTATTCGCTTCCTGCTTACCCGTTCTGCTGTTCCTTGGACTGAATCTCTTGCTGCAATTGGCCGATTAGCTCGGCTACCGGCTTAGCCCCGATATCGCCTTCCCCACGCTTGCGGATCGATACGGTTCCGGATTGTGATTCATTCTCACCGACAACGAGCATATACGGAATCTTCTCGAGCTGCGCTTCCCGAATCTTGTAGCCAAGCTTCTCATTGCGGAGATCGCTCTCTACACGAATGCCTTCAAGCTGCAGCTTCTCCGCAACCTCGCGCGCATACGCTTCGTAAGCGGTCGACACCGGAATGACCTTCGCTTGAATCGGTGACAGCCAGAGTGGCAGCGCTCCTGCGAAGTTCTCCAGCAGGAAGGCCGTCATCCGCTCCATCGTAGAGATGATGCCCCGATGAATAACGACTGGGCGATGCTTCTTGCCATCCTCGCCTACATATTCAAGCTCGAACCGCTCCGGCAGTAGGAAGTCAAGCTGTGCAGTCGAGAGCGTCTCTTCCTTGCCAAGCGCAGTCTTAATCTGTACATCCAGCTTAGGACCGTAGAAGGCTGCTTCCCCCTCCGCTTCGAAGAATGGCAGAATCAGTTCTTCCACTACCTCGCGAAGCATGCGCTGAGACATCTCCCACATCTCATCATTCTGGAAGTACTTCTCCGTATCCTTAGGATCACGATAAGACAAGCGGAAGCGGTAGTCCTTAATGCCGAAGTCTTCATACACCTTCTGAATCAAGCCTACCACACGCGCGAACTCTTCCTTGATCTGATCAGGCCGGCAGAAGATATGGGCATCGTTCAGCGTCATCGCTCGGACGCGGTGAAGACCGGTCAATGCTCCCGACATCTCGTAGCGGTGCATCGTTCCGAGCTCCGCTATACGGACTGGCAAGTCGCGGTAGCTGCGCATATCGCTCTTGAACACCATCATATGATGAGGACAGTTCATTGGGCGAAGTACAAGCTCCTCGTTGTCCATAATCATCTTAGGGAACATATCCTCGCTATAATGCTCCCAGTGTCCAGAGGTCTTGTACAGCTCGACATTAGCCAGGACAGGCGTGTACACGTGCTCATAGCCTAGACGCTCCTCTAGATCGACGATATAACGCTCCATCGTGCGGCGAACCTTGGAGCCGTTAGGCAGCCAGAGCGGGAGGCCTTGCCCTACTTCACGGGAGAAGGTGAACATCTTCAGTTCACGGCCCAGCTTCCGATGATCCCGCTTCTTCGCTTCCTCCAGGAAGTGCAGATGCTCGTCCAGCTGAGCCTTCTTAGGGAAGGCTGTACCGTAGATGCGCTGAAGCATCTTGTTCTTGGAATCTCCACGCCAGTATGCACCAGCCACGCTTAGCAGCTTGAAGGCCTTGATGCGGCCGGTTGATGGCAAGTGAGGACCGCGGCACAGGTCGAAGAATTCCCCTTGGTCATAGATCGTAATGACGGAATCCTTCGGAAGATCACGAATCAGCTCAAGCTTCAGATGATCATCCAGCTCAGTGAAGATCGAGACCGCTTCCGAGCGGCTTACTTCTCGGCGGCGAATGTCCAAGTTCTGCCCCGTAATACGGTCCATCTCCTTCTCGATCTTGACTAGATCTTCCGGAGTGAGCGATTGCTCCATATCAATATCATAGTAAAAGCCGTCTTCAATGACAGGACCAATACCGAGCTTGACGGACGCATTGCCGTACAGACGCTTGATCGCCTGCGCCATGAGATGAGCCGTACTATGGCGATACACTTCCAGGCCGTCGGCGCTGTCCACCGTGACGATCTCTATGGCAGCATCTGCTTGAATCGGCGTATAGACATCGACTACCTTGCCGTTGATTTTGCCAGCTATCGCATTCTTCCTAAGTCCTGGCGAGATGGAGCCTGCCACCTCTTCAATAGTAGTTCCTGCTTCATACTCTCTTACTGCCCCATCTGGCAGTGTTACCTGAATCGCCATTCCCTCTACACCTTCCTGCTCGCTATAATCAAGCCATATGCGGGTATGTACGCAACAAAAAAAAGCACGCATCCCGCAAAGGGACGAGTGCTTGTCTACTCGTGGTTCCACCCTACTTCGACTGTTGAACCGCTGCTGCATGGTTCATCGTCCTCGTATATTCCGTTAACGGGGAAGTCCGGTGAAGCTTACTGTGTACATACGAAGAGACGGTATATACGGTTAGGCTTCACAGCTTGGAAGGGGTATATCCGCCAACGTCATGGGAGGAAATTGCAGCCGAGTTCCCTCTCTCTGAGCCTAACGCTTGCGAGCAGATACATGTCTTCGTCATCGCTGTTCATTGTTGTCCTTACGACATTATGTGCAACATTATAGCTTGCCCGGACTAGTATAGTCAAGGCTGAATCACTTCACCCAATCGCGTGCTGCAGGAGCTGCACTCTACACAGATGCTCACACGGCTCTCGAAGATGGTCTCAATCGTTCGAATCGCTTGCAGCTCTGGCTGTCTCGTATGAATCAGGATCTCCTTAGGCGATGCGGCAATCAGCGAGGAGATAACCATATCCTCCACGTTCATCTCAGTCTCTAGCATCTCTGCAACGATCCGGTCAGACGGTGACTTCGTGTCAATCGGCAGCAGCTTCTCATCTAGCAGTGTGAATTCATGACCGCCCTTGTGCATGAGGTGTACGATCGGATGCTTCGTCTCCTGAAGACACACGAAGTACTTAAGCAAGGAGATGAATTCCTGATATTGCTTGTCGAGCACATATTCGTCCAGCGCGTACTCTACGACTTCCGTCAGCTCCTTCCGATAGCTGTTCAGCCGGAAGTTGATGAAGCCGTCTATATTGAGATGAGTGTGCTGGTCGAGATATGCCTCGAGTTCATCTGCGACCTTGGCGCGGCGGCGCTGCCGATCGGCATCCAAGTATCTCAGCTCGAAGCCGTCCCAATCGGAGCCGTGCAGGAGATCATGGCAATAACGCTCAATCATCTTCGTATCGCTCGTATCCTTGTATCGATATTTGCGGCGAATGATGGAAGCGAGCATACCTGTCTCACGTTCCCTTATTACATATTCGGACAGAGCAATGGCTGCCTTGCGATATACATCAGGTCCATGCTGAGTTAACTTGAATTCCGGCATGAGAGCGCTGCATACAATGCTCTGCTCCGATCCTATCTGATAATCAATATAAGCGCCAGACTGTGAGGTCATATGTAGATCTGCCGCATGTTCATTCAACAAGACTGACAGCATCTCGATTGTTTCCTTAGAGCTTGATTGCAGTGCTATGGTGAACAACTCCATCTGCTCCACCCCTTCCTCCCTATCAGTATATGGTGTGCATCCAAGGGATATACGATGAAGACTTTGGCACACCTTGAGGGATTGGAAACAATAAGCATCCATGGTATATTATTAGTTATGTAATGTGATGCTGCAGCGCTGGAGTGAATAATCCTTATGAATTACGAATCGCTCGGTTATAATCGTAACCGATGGAACCGTACGCTATTGAACGGCTATTGGCTGTTGCTGATCATGTCGATTCTATTGGAGAGCAGTTATTTAACCGTTACCTACTTGCCCTCGTCTGAGTTCGTCAAGACTTATATTGTCTATCCGAGCCTGGTACTCATTGTTGTCTTGTCATTAACCGAGCTCGCGATCCTTGCCTTAAGAACACCCTCTCACGATTACGTGATGATCGTCTCCTCTTCCCTTTTCTCAATCATTCTCGTTAATGTCCACGTCGCGATTCATTATTTAATGATTACTCTTTTTTTACCTGTATTGATTTCCGTCTTTTACTTCCACCGTCAGAAGCTGCTGTTCGCCTTGCTGGTCACGCTTGGCTCCCTGCATCTCATCTACTGGCTCAATCCCGCCGTTCATAGTCGGATGACCGTCGTTGGGCTTTTTGTATTGACTGTTATTTTCACCGCATTCAGCTTAATCGCCTATGGTGTACTCCTCAGAGGGAGAGAGCTTGCTGACTACTCCAAGCTGGCACACAAGTCTAATCAGGAGCTGCTCGTTCAGACGATTCTCATGGACAAGCTGACGAAGACCGATGCGCTCACTGAGCTATACAATCATATTACCTTCCACGAATATATGGACAAGCTTGTAGAACAGAATGAAGGGTATCAGCTTCCGCTGCAGCTTGCTCTCATAGACATAGACAACTTCAAGTCGGTTAATGATACGTTCGGGCATCGTGCCGGGGACATTGTGCTTAGCAGAGTCGCTCACATCATTAAGAGCCATGTCAGCATGAATGACTTCGCAGCGAGGTATGGCGGGGAAGAGTTCGCTGTCCTATTCACAGACAAGTATCCAGAGCAGTCTCTGATGCTGCTGGAGACGTTACGCAGCGAGATTCACGCGGAGCAGCATGATGTCCTCGGGAAGCAGCCGGTTACGGTCAGCATCGGTCTTGCCATCTACCGTACGGGAGAGGGCAAGGAGTCCTTCTTCACACGAGCCGACAATGCGTTGTACACAGCTAAGAGGAGCGGGAAGAATCGCATTGTGCAAGGAGAGGAACCCTTGATGAATACAGAAGAGGCTGTCTCCTAACACCGGTTAGGAGGACAGCCTCTTCTTCATAGAAATATACCTATTACCCTGATCTAGAATAACTTCATAGCTTCATCTAATTCTGCATGACAAAGTCCTGATCAGCCTTGTCCGTCTCCTCGAACGTACGCAGAGTCTGATACTTCGTATTGCGCTGGGCAGGAATCTTGCCGCACTCCCGAATAAGCTTCAGGATGAGCTCAATGTTGACCTTGTGCGTAGTTCCTGCAGCCGATACCACATTCTCCTCAATCATCGTCGAACCGAAGTCATTGCAGCCATAGGATAAGGATTGCTTCCCGATATCCGGTCCCATCGTCACCCAGGAGGACTGGAAGTTATCAATGTTATCGAGCATAATCCGGCTCACGGCAACCATCTTCAAGTACTCCTCAGGCTTCGACTTCTCCATCGGCATATTCGTATTGTCCGGCTGGAACGGCCAGCAGATGAAGGCAAGGAATCCGGTGGAGTCATAGCCATTCTGTATGCACTCATCTTGCGCATCACGCAGTCTAAGCAGATGGAGAGCTCGCTCCTCCATCGTCTCTCCGAACCCGTACACCATCGTAGCGGTTGTATTCATCCCTTGCTTATGCGCTGACTTCATCACGTCCATCCAGTCGGTCCAAGAGCCCTTAATCCGGCTAATCTTCCTCCGAGTCCGATCATCAAGGATCTCAGCACCTCCGCCTGGCAGAGAGTCGAGCCCTGCTTCATGCAGCTGCTTGATGACTTCGTCCAGGGTTAATCCATTCGATACGACGACCATCTTCTGAATCTCCGCCGGGGAGAAGGAATGCATCGTAATGGAGGGGAAGCGCTTCTTAATCTCGCGAAGCAGATCTGTATAATAGGAGAATGGCAAGTTAGGGTTCGTTCCCCCTTGCATGAGAATCTCCGTTCCATTCACATCTATCGTCTCTTGAATCTTGCTGAAGATCGTCTCATCCGGCAGGACATACCCTTCGGAGGAGCCCGGTGCGCGGTAGAACGCGCAGAATCGGCAGTACACATCGCATACATTCGTATAGTTAATGTTACGCCCGACAACGAAGGTCGTTATTGGCTCAGGATGGCGTCTAAGCATGAGCTCATTCGCGACCTTGCCCATCTCCTCAATCTCGTTCGATTCCAAGAGTGCGACACAGTCCTCCAGACTAATTCGTTCCCCTTGCAGCGCCCGATCTAATATATGGTCAATTGAAGACAATTGCGGCACCTCCTATCTCTCCTAATGAAAAAAAAAACATCTCATGCCATCGTACCATAGGTGCCTATTATTCGTCACCCACCGGGATTCGTTCGTACAAATGAGAAATACGGCTAGTCTGGGAAGACAGCCGTATCCCTATCTACATGGACGAGTTAACCTCGTAAGGAAGCATCCAAGTCATGGAGTAAATCATCAATATCTTCAAGTCCAACAGAATAGCGCACTAGTCCGTCGGTAATTCCGCGCTCGTGACGCACTTCCTTCGGCATAGCAGCGTGAGACATCATAGCCGGATAAGAGAGAATGCTCTCGACTGCGCCTAAGCTCACGGCAACGAGCGGAATCTTCACGCGGCTGAGCATCGACTTCGCACGTTCACCGCTGCCGACATCGAAGGAGACGACCGCTCCATATCCTGCAGATTGCTTCTCATGAATGGCTCTTCCCGGATGATCTTGAAGACCGGGGTAATAGACCTTCTCTACTTCCGGGTGGTTCGAGAGCCACTCAGCCAGCTTGCGTGCACTCTTCTCACTATGCTCCATCCGCGCCCCTAATGTCTTCATTCCACGCATGAGCAGCCATGATTCCTGTGGACTAAGTACCGTTCCCATGCCGTTCTGCAGCTGCTTCAATCTTCTGCCCAGTGACTCATTCGCAGTAACAGCTAGTCCAGCAAGCACATCACTATGGCCGCCTAAGAACTTGGTCGCACTGTGAAGCACGATATCTACGCCCAGCTCAATCGGACGCTGGTGGTATGGCGTCATGAATGTGTTATCGAGCATCGTCAGCAGTCCATGCCCCTTCGCCCAAGCTGTCGTCTGAGCGATGTCTGTAATCTTGAGCGTCGGGTTGGACGGTGTCTCCATGAATACAGCCTTCGTATTCGGCTTCAGCGCTGCCTTCACCTGCTCGAACTCCGTCATGTCGACGAAGGTTGATTCAATGCCCAGGCGATCTAGTATGGAAGTAAGCAGGCGATACGTTCCGCCATACACATCTTCCGTTACGATGACATGATCGCCTGCAGAGAGTAGGAGGAACGTCGTCGAGATCGCCGCCATGCCGGAGGCGAAGGCGAACCCTCGATCTCCCCCTTCAAGCAGCGTAATATAATCCTCCAAGGCTTGCCGAGTCGGGTTGCCGGAGCGGCTGTAATCATATTCAGGCGGGTTGAAAATATCATGGTGATGGAAGGTGGATGCCTGATAGATTGGAACGCTCGAGGCACCGGTCTGTTCATCAATCTCCGCTCCGAAGTGAATCAGCTTCGTAGCGAACTTGCGCTGTGCAGCTTGTCCTTGCACATGATCATGTACTTGCTCATCTGACATCTCGAAGTTAAGCCCCCTCTAGTTCAAGGCGTGCTGCCTCGAGTGCTTGTCCTAGATCTGCAATCAGATCATCGGCATGTTCAATTCCTACAGAGAAGCGAAGCAGCCGGTCATCTACTCCAACCTTGCGGCGAATCTCCTCCGGAATATCGGCATGAGTCTGAACAGCCGGATATGTCATTAGAGACTCTACACCGCCGAGGCTCTCTGCAAAGGCAATCAGCTTGATGTGGCGAAGAATCGGCTCCACATATCTCGCATCCTTAAGCCGGAAGGAGAATATTCCGGTATTGCCTGAGGACTGGCGGTTCTGCACGTCATGTCCAGGGTGGTGCGGCAGAGCGGGGTAATAGACCTCCTCAATGGCTTCATGCTCCAATAGATAGGTGGCCATCCGAGTGGCATTATACTGATGGCGCTCCATCCGAAGTGCCAGTGTCTTCATGCCGCGCATGAGCAGCCACGAATCCTGCGGTCCTAGCACCGCGCCAATCGAATTGTGCAGGATCGCCATCTGTTCAGACAGCTCCTTGCCCTTCGTCACGATCAGCCCTGCCAGCACATCATTGTGTCCGCCTAAGTACTTAGTAGCGCTGTGAATGACAATGTCCGCACCCAGTTCAATCGGGCGTTGGAAGAACGGCGTGAGCAGGGTGTTGTCTACAATCGTAAGCAGTCCCTTGGACTTCGCCCACGCACACACTCTCTCTACATCCGTAATCATCATGAGCGGATTAGTCGGTGTCTCAATCAGAACAGCCTTCGTACCAGATTGGAGCACCTCTGACATAGCATCAATATCATTCGTATCGACATACGTTGCTGTCACCCCGAACCGGGACATAATTCTCTCCAGCAGACGGTAAGTGCCTCCGTATAGATCTAGCGAGACGATGAGGTGATCGCCTTGACTGAAGTAAGCGAAGATCGTCTGAAGTGCAGCCATCCCTGAGCTGCAAGCGAAGCCGGCATCACCGGCCTCCAGCCTAGCCGCTGCCTCCTCCAGTACGGAGCGTGTCGGGCTCTTCGTCCTTGCATAGTCGAAGCCGGTGCTCTCCCCCAGCTTAGGATGGCGGAACGCCGTTGCTTGATAGACAGGGAAGCTTACCGCTCCTGTAACAGGCTCTTGTACGGAACCAATCTGGGCCAAGTGACTCTCAATTCTCATCGTGTAGCAGATCCCCCTTAGAATGCAGCGGCTGAGCCGCCGATATGATTACATGTAAGACCTCTATTATACAGGTTGCTATATGCCTGCCCCAAGCTCATAAGGCGTCTGTTGATACACATAATAGTTCAACCAGTTAGAGAACAATAGATTAGCATGTGCGCGCCAGGTTGAGTAAGGCGCCTTGGCTGGATCATCACCCGGGAAATAATTGATCGGCTTATTCACCCGAAGCCCCTTCGCTTGATCACGATCATACTCGAACTTCAAGGACAGCGGATCGTATTCGGAATGGCCTGTGACGAAGATCTGCTTGCCATCCTTGGAGGCTACAATATAGATACCTGAGTCTGGTGACTCTGACAAGATGTCCAAGTCGGGATGTCCTTCAATATCCTCTCGTCTCACTTCGGTATGTCTAGACTGTGGCACGAAGAAGGTCTCATCGAAGCCGCGAAGCAAGTTCACATTCGCCTTGAGGGCCGTATGCGGGAACACGCCGAATATCTTCTCATCCAGATTATACTTCGGCACCCCATAGTGATGATACAGGCCAGCCTGTGAGGCCCAACAGATATGGAAGGTCGAGGTAACACGACGCTTGCTCCAATCCATAATCTGCTGCAGCTCTTCCCAATAGTTCACTTCCTCGAACGGCAGCTGTTCGACAGGCGCTCCAGTAATAATGAGGCCGTCATAGTACTCATGCTCGATGTCCTCGAACGTCTTGTAGAACGATTCAAGATGGTCGGCAGACGTGTTCTTGGACGTATGCGTCTTCGGATGCAGCAGCACTACTTCTACTTGAAGCGGAGTATTCCCGATTAAGCGGAGCAACTGAGTCTCGGTCGTCTCCTTCGTCGGCATTAAGTTAAGAATCGCTATTCGAAGCGGCCGAATATCCTGATGATAGGCGATACTCTCGTCCATCACGAAGATGTTCTCTTGATTCAATATTTCCTTGGCCGGCAGATGGTCTGGTACTTTGATCGGCATGCGGTTCACTCCTTAAGATGTTAGGTATGTTAGGCTTGAGAATGAGCAAAAAGGCCCATTCTCTTGACACGAGAAAGGGCCGCATGGTCGAAAAAAGCCATCCGCCTCTCTCATCTCTCAGAAACCTGATCTGGTTTCCGCAAGAATTAGCACCGTGCTTTACGCCGGTTGCCGGGCTTCATCGGGCTGGTCCCTCCGCCTGCTCTTGATAAGAAAGTAACATCATATTCCGTTATTATTTTTTACTTTATAGCATTCCGCTGGTCGCGTCAAGATGGTTGTGAACATATGCTGAAGGAACCCCTTGGAAGCGGATATTTTCGCTTGTATGTATTACAGCCGCGGGAGTATACTAGACAAGGATTATTCCCGATTGTAATTGCTATTATCTGAAGAATAAAGGAGTGACTACCTACATGGATGGCGATGGGCCGTATCCTGCCTCACAACATATGACAACTGCAAGCGGCTGCCGGATGCACTCCATGCCGGGTGGCATGTCCATTAGCTAATAACGCTGAACGGGCATAGGCCCTCATAGAGATCGTTCAGGTAGCCCTGCAGGAACGGAAGGGAGCAACTACCAATGAAGATCCGACTCGTTAACAACGGCGTCTTTACCCCTGTTGAAGATATCAATGATACACTTGTTCCAACCTCACAAGGCTTCTATTGGATTGATGCCGATGTGGAAGACCTTGCTGTGCTGCAGCCTCTGTTCGGGATGCATGATCTGGCAGTCGAAGATTGTTTGAGTGAAGAGGATCAGCGTCCGAAGATCGAGATCTACGAAGGCCATTATTTTATCGTCATTAACAGTATTAGATTCGATGATGAAGAGATATTCTTACGCGCTCTTAACATTTTTCTAGGCAGGCATTACATTATTACCGTCACGAGGCAGAAGATCAACGAGCTCCGATCGCTGAAGCCTGTACTGTGGGAGGAGGAAGTCTCTCGGCCGGATTACTTCCTGTATCATCTCGTAGATATTGTGGTCGATAACTACTTCCTAGTCGGTGATCGAATTGATGCCCGGATTGAGAGCCTCGAGGAAGACATTCTCATGCACACGAAGAAGTCTCATCTGACCGAGATTATCGGACTCCGCGGTGAGATCCTGTGGCTGAGGAAGGTGCTTGGTCCGCAGAAGGAAGTGATCGCCACCTTGAATAAGAAGGATCTGAAGCTCATCGATGATCAACTGCAGAAGTACTTCAGCGATATTCATGAGAATGCGGTTAAGATTGCCGAGACCTTCGATACGTATCGCGACCTCATGGGCAACTTGCGAGAAGCGTATCAATCCAGCCTCGCCAGCCGTGCGAATGAGATTATGAGGATTTTCACCGCGCTGACTACCATCTTCATGCCGCTGACCTTCATTACCGGAATATACGGAATGAACTTCGACTTCATTCCCGGCTTGCATCTGCGCGGCGGATCCTATATTTTGCTCGCCTTCATGATGCTTCTAGGCTTTGGGATGTTTTATATTTTCCGCAAAAAAGAATGGCTATAACCAAGCAAGAAGGCTGCGGCTGTCATACGGATGACAGGGCGGTCTTCTTTTTTTGCTGTAGTGTAAGGTTTCCATTATAATAAGGAATGGTGCTGCCTAAGCAATTAGGGCAGCCGGCTAGGGGGAACAAAGGGTGAATATTAGCCAGCTTGAGACGCTCCTCACCATATCCAAGACGATGAGCTTCCGTAAGGCGGGCGAGCTGCTTAACTTGACGCAGCCTGCTGTATCGGCCCAGATCAAGAGTCTCGAGGATGAGTTCAAGACACTGTTAATTGATAGGAATCAACCCGTCACGCTGACGGATCATGGCCAAGTATTCCTCGAGCACGCGCAGCGTATGCTGACGATCGTCGAGGAGCTGAAGCAGAAGCTGTCCGACCTCAGCCAGACTCCGCAAGGCCATATTGTGCTAGGTACGACCTCCTCCATCGCGATTCAGATTCTCCCGCGGGTGCTGTCTTACTTCCAGAATCAATTCCCGCTCATTAAGACGACCATACATTCCATGCCATCTTCCCAGGTTATGACAGCTGTGGAGAATGGGAATGTTGATATTGGGATTACATACTTAACGGAACGCAATCCGAATGTGGACTCATCCGTACTGTACTATGACACCTTCGAATTGGTCGTCTCCCCTCATCACCCAATGAGCCATCTTAAGCATACGAAGGTGGAGGCGCTGCGCGACATTCCGATTATTATGCTCGCCCCGGATACGTTAGGCAGGAAGTACGTCGACCAGATCTTCCGCAAGTATAATATCCAGCCCAATATCGTCATGGAGCTGTCGAGCAGTGAAGAGATTAAGCGGATGGTCGAGATCAATCTAGGCGCCGCCGTCGTCTCCAAGCTGTCCATTGCCAATGAGCTTCGGCTAGGAACACTCAAGATGATTAAGGTGAATGAGCTGGAGATTAGCCATCCTGTCGGAGTCGTATACAAGTCTGGCCGATATCTGAGCACCGCCATGCAGCAATTCTTAAGCGATCTGAAGGGAATGCCGCAGGATCAGTTCATCAGCAGCGAATAGAAGCAAGCGATTGATAACGGGAGGAATGTGACTATGAAGTTCGACCTGCACACCCATCATGTCAGATGCGGTCATGCCGACGGGGATATTGAAGAGTATGTGTTAGCTGCGATTGATGCGGGACTTGGAGCGATCGGAATATCCGATCATTCCCCGTACTTCGGTTCTCCGGATGACCAGCCCCAGCCAGGTATTGCTATGGCACGGAGCGACTTCGCTAATTATGTGGAGGAAGTGCTGCGGCTAAAGCAGAAGTATGAGGGCCGAATCGAAGTGTTGCTAGGCATCGAGTCCGACTTCTTCCCGGAGTATGCGGAGGTGTATAGAGAGGCCTACGCCCCCGTTCCGTTCGATTATATTATCGGCTCCGTGCATTTGTCGGGCGGCGTTAGTATTTTCAACCGGAATCGATGGAAGGATCTTAATGAGGAGCAGCATCTGGCGCATAAGCTCGAGTATTACGATCTTATCAAGCAGTCGGCCCGCAGCCGCATGTTCGATGTGCTTGGTCATATTGATGCGATGAAGGGGTATTATCCTGCCTTCTCCGATATTCCCGCCCATTCCGCCATCGATGAGACGCTGCAGGTCATTGCCGAGGAGCAGATCGCCATTGAGATTAATACGTCCGGCAAGACGAAGACGGTCGGCGGCTGGTACCCTTCGGATGAGATCCTCGAGCGAGCGCTTCATTACGGGGTTGCGGTAACGTTCGGGTCAGATTCTCACGTGCCTTCCCGCGTCGGGGATGATTGGGAGCTTGTGCGAGAACGTCTGAAGGAGATCGGCTTCAAGGATTGGATCTACTTCCGGAAGCGTCAGCGGGTTGTTGTTGCGTTATAGATAGGCGGCCCTCGGGGCAAAAAGAAGACAAAAAAAGTGGACCCGCACCGTCGCGGGTCCCAAGAGATATATTAAAAGGGGGTCTTGGTTATTATAATAGCCCATCAATGTGATGAGACGATAACAGGACTATTTCATTTGTGTAACAAATGACGACCCGCTTAACCTGCCTAAGGGGATGACTATTGCATGTGGCTTGTAACTGCCGTCGGCAGCGCTATTCTATTCGGACTAGCCGGCTGGTGGATGAAGGTAAGCCAGATGAGAGGCGGAACAACCGCGAGGCTGCTCTTCGGATTGTATGCGGCCGGAACCGCTGGATTCGCCGTTCATGCTTGGCTCGAAGGATCACTGTCTGTGCTTGGTACACCTGAAGTATGGCTGGCTGGCGTAATAATAGGTGCAGGCTCCGCCTGGGGCAATGCGCTCTTCATGAAGGCACTTGATTATGGACCAGCCTCCCTGACTTCTCCGCTTACGAATATGAACATTATATTAGTTGTCGCCCTTGGAACCTGGTATTACGGAGAAGAGCTCAGTCTGCAGGAAGCGATTGGCATCATCTTGCTGCTGCTAGCCGTAGTCTTCATCTCGTATAAGGGCAGAGAGCCCGTCTCGGTTGGCGAGAAGCGCTGGTATGTGTATGTTGGTGCGGCAATCGTATTGTTCGCCCTGCGCAATGGAGGGCTCAAGGTGACCGAAGAGCTCGGAATGCCAAGCGCTCCAATCTTAATGATTGCCTACGCTCTATCTCTGCTCTGGTTCATAGACACAGGACGTGTCAAGGGGAAGCAAGCCTCGCCCTCAGCCCAGCGAATCGGGTGGCGCTACGGCTTGCTCGCAGGGCTGTTCTCCTACGGGGGACTTCAGCTCTATGCGCTGGCGCTTGCAAGCGGACCCTCTAACTTAGCTGCTCCGATATTCGCTACGAACTCCTTGGTAGTTGCGATTGGAGCTATTGTTGTATACCGTGAGAGGCTGACGATGATGCAGTGGACAGCCTTTGGCTTAACGATAACAGGACTTCTTGTCATTCGGCTGTAGCCGGAATGGCAAGAAGTCCTGTTTATTTGGTGCGGTTTATGGCAAGTCGATGAGCATGAACCGAGAGCTCTCCTCGGCCTTCACTGTCATGCTCGCTTCACCTTCTATGCGCGCCGAGTCTCTTCGGTTCAGCACGGTATGCTCTATGCTCACGGAACCTTCGAGCACGAAGAGGAAGATTTTGCGACCAGCGATCTGACTGTACGTTATGCTATGGCCGGCTTCAGGCTCCGATAGATAGATGCTCATATCTTGAGCAATGCTCGCAACAGAAGGGTGATTAGTATCGCCCTCTGCACCGCTTACGACTAGCGTCAGATTGTTCCTCAGAGCGTCCGTGTCGAAGGCGGTCGTCTCGTATGAAGGCTGTAGTCCTGTCTGATTAGGTGTGAACCACATCTGCAGCAGCTCTAACGGCTCATCGTTGGATCGATTATATTCCGAATGCATGATGCCTGTTCCAGCTGACATGCGCTGTATGCCGCCCCAAGTCGTCTGTGCCACGTTGCCGAGGCTGTCCTGATGCTCGAGATGACCGCTTAAGACGAGGGTTACGATCTCCATCTCACGATGAGGATGCATCCCGAAGCCCGTCTCTTGTGCAATCCAATCATCGTTCAGCACTCGCATCGGTCCGAAGCTCATATTGCTAGCATCATAGTAGTCCGCGAAGCTGAAGCTGAAGTTAGACCGCAGCCAGCCGTGATTCGCAGAGTACCGTTCATGTGCAGGATAGATGGTTATCATAAGGCAACGTCTCCTTCCGCTTCACTCGTTCCTGAGTGATTATTCATTGGGTTATTTTTTAGAATAACCAAGCATCCAGTGAGAATTCCCCTGCTCCGATGAGAGCCACTCCCAGTGCCGCAGCTATGAGAACCAGATTATATTCGTATCCGTTTTGAGTAACCCACAGGCCATTCGCTCCGTGTACTTTAACAATCGCAATCAGCATAGGAATAATGATAAGTACCGCCCCAACCCAGGTCCATAGTCCTGCTGCGAATAATATTCCTCCTAATACCTCTGTCAATCCAGCGGATAGAGCCATGAATACCCCTGGCTTCATTCCAATGGATTCGAACCAGCCCCCTGTACCCTTCACTCCGTAACCGCCGAACCAACCGAACAGCTTCTGTGCGCCATGACCAATGAACAGCAACCCCACTACTAATCGAATAATTAACAACCCTGTGTCTACCATTTGTACCCTCACCCTTCTATATTGTTTGTTTGCCTTGCTTCTGTTTTTATATTAGTATAGTTACTTACTTATGTCAAGTAAATAATATTTATGAAGTTTTTTTTGTTTTTCCACTCCTTACTCACTTACCTTAACTAAGTACATATGTTACAATAGGTATACACAGAAGCGGGGTGATACAGTTGGACTATTCAACCATGTGCCCGAAGTATGAAGCAGCGGCCGATATTCTAGGCAAGAAGTGGACAGGCCGAATTATCCGCGTCCTGCTCGGAGGGCCCAAACGATTCAAAGAAATGAAGGAACAAATTCCTGAGATGAGCGACAAGATGCTGACTGATCGCATGAAAGAACTCGAAACGCTCGAAATAGTCAGTCGCCATGTATACCCGGAGATGCCCGTCCGGATTGAATATGAATTAACCGCCAAGGGGCGCGACCTGCAGCCTATCATCGAATCCATACAGCTGTGGGGCGAGAATTGGATGTAATTAATATAGCTAGGCAGAGATACAAAAAAACCTTACCAATGGCCCAGTGGCTTGGTAAGGTTTTTTTGTTGCGGGCAGTGGGTTGGGCATGTAGTTGCAGTACCGCCGGGCCATTATGGTGCATTAATGCACCTCGTGGCTTGCTCTGAACTGAGTCCGAGACGATATGGTTTATTTCCCCATCTCGTTGGCGTCCAGGGAGCTGCGACTGGCCACCTAGCGAAGGTGTGTGAGGGTCAATAGGGTATACAATGCTCCTATTGATTGCCCAGCAAGGCTGTGCGAGGGTCAATAGGGTATACAATGCTCCTATTGATTGCCCAGCGAGGGTGGGCGAGCGTCGATAGGGCATAAAATGCTCCTATTGATTGCCCAGCTAGGGTGGGCGAGGGTCAATAGGGCATAAAATGCTCCTATTGATTGCCCAGCGAGGGGTGCGAGCGTCGATAGGGCATAAAATGCTCCTATTGATTGCCCAGCGAGGGTGCTCGAGCGTCGATTGGCATAAAATGCTCCTATTGATTGCCCAGCAAGGCTGTGCGATGGTGATATGGTGCAGAAATGCACCATAATGGGTAAGGCGCCCCGCACTGGGGGCCAATATGGTGCATTTTTTGCACCCCGTTGGCTTCCAGCGAGCTGCAGCCTGGACAATATGGTGCATTTTTGCACCCCGTTGGCTTCCAGCGAGCTGCAGCCTGGACAATATGGTGCATTTTTGCACCCCGTTGGCTTCCAGCGAGCTGCTGTCGGGCCAATATGGTGCATTTTTGCACCCCGTTGGCTTCCAGCGAGCTCTTGTCGGGCCAATATGGTGCATTTTTGCACCTCGTTGGCTTCCAGCGAGCTGTTGTCGGGCCAATATGGTGCATTTTTGCATCTCGTTGGCTGACACCCAGATCCGGATGTGCCCATGACATATTCAGAATCCCAATATTACTACTATCCCCTCCAACTCGCTATATAGAATAGGTAGTCTTCTGCTCCTGTACCTTACGAGCGCTAAAAGCATTGCGCTAAATGGTAATATCAATTGTTGGGTTGGGTTGGGTTGGGTTGGGTTGGGTTGGGTTGGGTTGGGTTGGGTTGGGTTGGGTTGGGTTGGGTTGGGTTGGGTTGGGTTGGGTTGGGTTGGGTTGGGTTGGGTTGGGTTGGGTGGGGTGGGGTTGGGTTGTAACAGTTACTGTGAACCTTACCCCACGGTCCATCTCCCCTATTGTGTCAGACTATTTGTCCCCCACTTATTACATGTATACACTCATGCTTGTCATGCTTGTTATGCTTGTCATGCTTGAGAACATCCTCAGTGAGCGAGAATACATCTCATAAAACTAAAAAAACGACCAGGCCTAAAGCCTGGTCGTTCCCAATACGTCACATATTCCGTCTTACATGCCAAGCCACTTCTTGAACAGGTGCTTGGTTGTATCCTTGTTAAGAGCCGCAATTGAGGTAGTCAGCGGAATGCCCTTCGGGCAAGCGCGGACACAGTTCTGCGAGTTGCCGCAGCCTTCAATGCCGCCGTCGTCCATCAAGGCGTCCAGACGCTCTTCCTTGTTCATCTCACCTGTAGGGTGAGCGTTGAACAAGCGAACCTGGGAGACAGCTGCCGGACCGATGAAGCTGTTCCGGTCGTTAACGTTAGGACAGGATTCCAGGCAGACACCGCAAGTCATACACTTGGACAGCTCGTACGCCCACTGACGCTTGGTCTCCGCCATCCGAGGTCCAGGACCCAGGTCATAGGTGCCGTCAATCGGAATCCACGCCTTAACACGCTTCAGGGCGTTGAACATCCGCTCACGATTAATGACAAGGTCGCGCACGACTGGGAAGGTCGTCATCGGCTCAAGGCGAATCGGCTGCTCCAGCTTGTCAACGAGCGCGCTGCACGCTTGGCGAGGCTTGCCGTTAATGACCATGGAGCATGCGCCGCACACTTCCTCTAAGCAGTTCGATTCCCAGCAGACGGGAGCCGTATTCGCCCCATCGGACTTCGTTGGATTACGCTGAATCTCCATCAGTCCGCCGATGACGTTCATATTCGCACGGTACGGAATCTCGAACTCTTCTGTGTAAGGGGCTGATTCCGGTGAATCCTGCCGAGTGATGACGAACTTGACCGTCTTGGCAACCGTACTGGCTGCTGTTGCTGTTGCAGAATTAGCCATAGTCGTTAGTCTCCTTTCTTCTTGTCTGTCGTATAGTCACGCTTACGCGGAGCAATCAGGGAGACATCGATATCCTCGTAGGAGATCTGAGGTCCTTCCGGCGTCCAAGTCGCCTTCGTCGTCTTCATGAACTCCTCATCGTTACGCTCTGTGAACTCCGGCTTGTAGTGAGCGCCGCGGCTCTCATTACGCATCAGAGCACCCAGCGTCATCGCTTCGGACAGCTCAATCATGTTCCACAGCTGACGAGTGAACGCCACGCTCGCATTGTTCCAGCGAGCAGAGTCATTAATATTAATGTTCTGGTAGCGCTGCTTGAGTTCCTTAATCTTGCCAATGGTTGCTTCCAGCTTGTCATTGAAGCGCACGACCGTCATGTTGTTCGTCATCCATTCGCCGAGTTCCTTATGAATAACATAAGCATTCTCCGTGCCGTTCATGTGGATGATACCCTCATACTTGTCCGTCTGACGCTTCTTCTCACGATCATAGACAGCCGAAGAGATGTCCTCAGCAGACTTCTTCAACCCTCTGATATATTCAACAGCCTTAGGCCCTGCTACCATACCGCCGTAGATGGCGGAGAGCAAGGAGTTCGCACCTAGACGGTTAGCGCCATGGTACTGATACTCGCACTCGCCTGCTGCGAATAGACCAGGAATGTTCGTCATCTGGTTGTAGTCAACCCACATACCGCCCATGGAGTAATGAACAGCTGGGAAGATCTTCATCGGAATCTTACGTGGATCGTCGCCCATGAACTTCTCATAGATCTCGATGATGCCGCCGAGCTTCACATCCAGCTCCTTCGGATCCTTATGCGACAGGTCGAGGTAGACCATGTTCTCACCGTTGATGCCCAGCTTGTCGTCTACACAGACGCTGAAGATCTCACGAGTCGCGATGTCACGAGGCACGAGATTGCCGTAAGCCGGATACTTCTCTTCTAGGAAGTACCATGGCTTGCCATCCTTATATGTCCAGATACGGCCGCCTTCACCGCGCGCTGATTCCGACATGAGACGAAGCTTGTCATCCCCTGGGATAGCGGTCGGGTGAATCTGGATGAATTCGCCGTTCGCGTAGTGCACACCCTGCTGATACACCGCGCTTGCAGCTGTACCTGTATTAATAACCGAGTTCGTCGTCTTACCGAAAATAATGCCAGGACCGCCCGATGCCAAAATAACCGCATCTGCAGAAACCGTATGAATCTCCATGCTGCGAAGGTCTTGTGCCGATACGCCGCGGCAGATGCCGTCATCGTCGAGCACAGCGCCAAGGAACTCGAAGTGCTCGTACTTCGTTACGAGACCAGCAGCTTCCCAGCGGCGTACTTGCTCATCGAGCGCATACAGGAGCTGCTGCCCTGTCGTTGCTCCGGCGAATGCCGTTCTATGGTACTTCGTGCCGCCGAAGCGGCGGAAGTCAAGCAAGCCTTCCGGTGTACGGTTGAACATAACGCCCATCCGGTCCATCAAGTGAATAATGCCTGGTGCTGCTTCGCACATCGCCTTAACGGGTGGCTGGTTCGCCAGGAAGTCCCCGCCGTATACGGTGTCATCGAAGTGCTCCCAAGGGGAATCGCCTTCCCCCTTCGTATTCACCGCTCCGTTAATGCCGCCCTGCGCGCATACGGAGTGGGAACGCTTCACAGGCACGAGGGAGAACAGATCCACGTGGACGCCTGCCTCTGCTGCCTTAATAGTAGCCATCAAGCCGGCGAGCCCGCCGCCAACTACGATAATTTTATTCTTAGCCATTACGTATCGCTCCTTGTACTCGTACTAACCTATGTTCGACCATGCCAAGGCTGCGGCTGCCGCTTCCTTGAACTCATCTCCGCGGAAGGCAACCAGTGACAGCAGGAACAGCGCCGCAACTAGAACGAACACGCCCATCCAGATGTAGGATGAGATCTTCTGCGCGCGAGGTCCAACGGTAATGCCCCATGAGACCAGGAAGGCCCACATGCCGTTGCTGAAGTGGAATACAGCAGCAATAACTCCAATGATGTAGAGGATGAAGTAGAATGGATTCGTCGCAATCTCGTGCATATGAGAGCCTAGCTCTTCATGGGACACATTGCCAATCGCTACCTGCCAGCGAGTCTGGTATACATGCCAGAACACGAAGATGAAGGTAATGACGCCTGATATCCGCTGCCACATGAACGCCCAGTTGCGGCCGTACTTGAACTGCCCGGTGTTCACGTTGGACTGGTAGGCTACGTATAGCCCATAGATTCCGTGGAATAACAACGGAAGGAAGATGAGGAACAGCTCCAGCACCCATACGAGCGGAAGGCTGTTCAGCAGCTTAACTCCGGAATCGAAGCCCTCCGGTCCGCCTTCGAATGCCATGTAATTGGTGAGGCCGTGTTCAACGATGAACAAGCCGAGCGGGATGACTCCCAAGAGGGAATGAAGCTTCCTCGAATAATACGAATTTCCTTTCATACTGCTCTCGTTCTCCTTTCAACACTGTGTAATCGCTTATAAGACAAGCCATGAACAAACCATCAATCATTGTACCCCCAGCCCGAATCCTCGTCAACAAATGTCGACACAAGTTAGCCACACTTCACATCCTACTCCTTTTCATCTTATAATGGAATTGCTTATTTTTTATAGATTGTTATAACGAATTCACATAAGCATTAGTTGATTATGATTCTCACTCTTCTATTATATAAGGAGATCTGCCCATGCTTGAGGAAATGCAAGTATTCGCTGCGATTGTGGAGCAGTCCAGTATGAACAAGGCATCCGCTGTACTGAATCTGTCACAGCCCGCCCTGTCCCGTAAAATAGCGAAGCTGGAAGAAGAGCTCGGCGCTCAGCTGTTCCGCAGAATCGGCAAGAGACTGGAGCTGACCCGTGTCGGGCAGATTACTTACGATTATGCCCTGGAGCTGCGTAAGCTGCATCGCCGTTATATTACTGCGGTCAGCGAACACAAGGAGTCCGGCCGAACACCGCTGACGATTGGCGCGAGCCTGACTACTCTTCAGACGACGCTGCCAGACTTCATTCAGTCTCTGACGGCGGCTCATCCTGAGTTCGACATTAAGGCGATAACAGGCAAGACGCATGAGATCGTTACGCTCGTACGCGACCGCAAGGCGGACATTGGCATTGTGGCGTCGATGATTGAAGATACGCAGCTCACTTGTGTCCCCTTGTTCGAGGACCATCTGCTCCTGGTGCTGCCTCGGAATCAAGTCGTGACCGATCGAGGCAAGCTGACTATTCAGGATCTGAACGATATGCCTATGATTCTATTCTCCAAGGGGACCTGGTATCGGATATTGACGGACGAGCTGTTCCACAAGTATGAGCTGCAGCCAGATGTTCGAATGGAGATTGACTCCTTCGAGGCCATCCTGCGACTGCTACACACATGCCGGGCGGCTACTCTGCTTCCGAAGTCGTACTTGAGGACGCAGCTGCTGGATGATAATGATCTTGCCGTCATCCCTCTGGCCGAGCTGGAGGAGACGAAGCGGACAACCTCTCTCATTCATGCTGATTCAGCTTCAGCAGGCCCCGTCGTACGAAGATGGCTGGAAGAGCTTCCACGATTCCTATCGGGCGGCTACACATAGACAAGGACAGCTGCCTCTAGGTTCTTCAGCAGGCCGCTGTCCTTATTATTCTCCCATATTAAGCTTCTGCATCCATTCCTAGCCGCTTCGCGACCCATGCGGTTGTACTGGCCTGGACCAATATGGTCATCAGTATGGCCATGAGAGTGATTGAGGCGATAATGTCCGCATGCTTCACACCCATTCCGATAATGATGCCGGATAGAGCCGCAGGAATGACCCCCGTCTCCCTTACCCACATCATGAACAACAGCTCTCGCCCTGTCCACTTCGCCGCTCTGTCGGGAAGGGCACTCGCAAGCACGGTGAGCGGGCGAGCAACGAACATGAACAGCAGCACGACAGCAAGGCTCTGCAATCCGTACTCCAGCATGAGTGCAAGATCGGCCTGACTGCCGAGCAGAACGAAGATAAGCATGCGCATAATAACGGTCATATTGTCGGAGAAGTGAACGAGCTCCTGCTCCCGTGCCTCAAGATTAAGCTTCACAATGGCTGGATTGCCCCATACAAGCCCCGCTACGAACGTAGCCATGAACCCGCTGACATGAATATAGTCACCTAAGAGATACGCTCCAAGAGCTGTTACGACCATAGCGATGGTCGTATACTCCTTAAGAATACCAAGCTTCGGATGGACAGCCAGCAGCACGATAAGCACTCCGACGGCCGCTCCAAGCAAGATTCCTCCTGCAGCTGTCCTCACGAACTCCCACAGCAGGGGCCCCGCTTCAAGAGCCGACTCACCAGTTACCGCGGCGAGCAGAGCGAAGGTAATAATGGAGCCCGTTGCATCATTGAAGGCAGATTCACTCTCTACTGTCTCCCTCACCTTCTTCCGTATCGTAACCTGACGGAATACCGGGATGATTGAAGCAGGATCGGTTGAAGCGATGACCGAGCCTGCGAGCAGCGCATAGAGCCACTCTATTCCGAACAGATAGTGAATAGCCGCACCTGTTACCGCTATAGTAATCAGCACACCTGGGACACTAAGCAGCGATATCGTCCACTTCACCTTCTGCAGTCCTCGCAGACTAATATTACGGCCTCCATCGAACAGAATGAGGACCGAGCCTACAGTGAGCACCAGTTGATTCACGACTGAAGCGCTGCCCTCATTAATTAAGTGAAGTCCTTGCCCAAGCACCATCCCCATGACGATGAACAGCGCTACATCTGGCAGGCGCAGCCATGCCGCTATTCTTCCGGACAGCATGCCGAAGCACAGAACAAGCAAGAACAGCAGTACCATATGATGAATAACCGGGGTTGCTTCTGTAACCACTTGATGACCACGATCCTCTCTTAACGAATGACAGCCTCTTCGAACTCTTCAATCTGTTCGTTCGTCCCAATGACGACCATCACATCACGCTCAGAGAGCATATCTTCCGCAGTTGGAGCAATAATGATGCCGCTCGCCTTATTAATGGCCACGATGCTGCAGCCGTAGCGCGCCCGCGGGTTAATATCATGCAGGGACTTGCCATCGAGACACTTGGGAACAGCAAGCTCTGCAATCGTATAATCCTTAGACAGCTCAATATAATCCAGCAGATTCGGCGACACGAGCTGATGAGCGACACGAATGCCCATATCCCGCTCGGGATAGACGACCCGGTCGACGCCAAGCTTCTCTAGCACACGCCCGTGAAGCTCGCTGATGGCCTTAGCCACAACCTTCTTCACACCAAGATCCTTAAGCAGGATAGTTGTCAGTATGCTTGCTTGAATATCATCGCCGATAGAGACGACACCGCAGTCGAAGTTGCGGACACCCAGCGAACGCAGCGATTCCTCATCCGTTGCATCTGCACATACCGTGTAGGTAAGCACCTCGCTCATCTCTTGGACAATCTCTTCATCCCGGTCGATGCCAAGCACCTCATAGCCAAGCTCGACCAGTTCCTTGCCCAAGCTTGAGCCGAACCGTCCCAGTCCAACGATAACGAATTGATGACCTTTAATCATAGCTATATAAGCTCCTAACCAATTGTAATTTTACCTTCTGGATGCCGGTATAGCTCCTTCTCCGTCTTAGGACCAAGCGCATAGGCAAGCGTCAGGGGCCCGAGTCGTCCAGCGAACATCGTGAGCGCAATTATAACTCTTCCTACGTCAGATAGATAAGGAGTTACTCCTGCAGACAGCCCCACTGTGCCGAATGCAGACGTCGTCTCGAACAGAATCTTAATGAACTCCTTATCCTCCGTGGTCGACAAGATCATCGTCACGAACAGTACGAGCGCGAGGGACAGCATCGTAATCGTCAACGCCTTGAAGATGCGGTCCTTGCCTAGACGGTAACGGAACAGCACGATATCCTCCTTGCCTCGAATCATAGCGATGACAGCTCCGATCAGTGTCATGAACGTCGTCGTCTTAATCCCTCCGCCTGTCGAGCCTGGTGAAGCGCCGATGAACATGAGGATGATGGTGAAGAAGAGCGTCGCTTGTCTCAGCACGGTGAAGTCCAGAGTATTCGCTCCGGCTGTACGCGGTGTAACCGATTGGAAGAAGGAAGCGAGTATCTTCTCTCCCCAATTCAAGGACCCCAGTGTATTGGCATTGGAGAATTCGAAGATGAAGATGACGAGAGCTCCGATTGCAATTAAGGAACCTGTCATCGTCAGGACGACCTTGCTGTGCAGCGACAGCTTCTTCTTCGTCCGGAACTCCAGCAGATCCGACATAACAATGAACCCTAGTCCACCAAGAATAATTAGCAGCATGGAGACGATATTAACTAACGGATCGCCAACGTACATCGTCAAGCTTCTATACTCTCCGAATAGATCGAAGCCCGCATTATTGAAGAAGGAGACAGCATGGAAAAATCCGAAGCCTACTGCTCTGTCCAGCGGCATGTCATAAGCGAAGCGAATCGTGAACAAAATAGCTCCAGCTAGTTCAATCGCCAGCGAGTAAAATATGACTTTGCGAATCAGCCTAACAATGCCCTCCATGCTGCTCTGGTTCATCGCCTCTTGTAGGATAAGACGCTCCTTGAGGGAGATTCTCTTGCGAAGCGCCAGAGCAATCAGGGTGGCCATCGTCATGAATCCGAGACCGCCGATCTGAATGAGCGTAATAATAATAATCTGGCCTGGTATGGACCAGAACGTCCCAGTGTCTACGACTACGAGCCCTGTTACACAGGTCGCAGAGGTAGCCGTGAATACCGCATCAAGGTACCGAACTCCCTCCCCATTCGCAGTGGCGAATGGCATGGAGAGCAGCAACCCTCCAAGCAGGATAATGATGGCGAAGCCCGTTACCAGGATTCGCGGCGGTGACCATGTCAGCACCTTCAGGTTCATCTTCATATGTACAATCTCCTCATCGGTTATCGGTTATCGGTAGTCATGTGTAGGCAAAAAAGAGCACAAAAAAATAGCACTGGATGCTCAAGTGCTAAAGCGATGAGTCCTGTTCCATACAGCCTGCGAGGTTAGCTGACGGATTCGGGCCTGGAAAGGCAGCCCTATTCAGCAGGTTCATATGATCCTGTCGAAATTCACCCCATGTTGCTGCGGCCATGCTTGGCTGCTAACAACAGTATGGTTCCCCCGTTTTCCTTAGGAAATTCGGCTGTGCTATTCAATTGGTTGTAACGTTAACGATTATAATCCTTATTGGCGGTTAGTTCAAAATCGTGTGAATCATAAAATGAAGGGGAATTTGTGCATATTCGGGCATACACTTGAAGTTATAGGAGGTTGTCTCCCCTCACGTCGTTATTTCTCGCTTTTATGAAAACAATGCTCTTCTTTTCATCGGATTCATTGGATCAGGAATGAAAAACTATGTTATGTTAAGCGTAAATTAAAACAGAGGTGGTCGCATGCTTCAGCCGATACAGGCCGATGAGTGGAAAAAGTACAGGATAGCCGGACTGATTGCTTTTATTATTTTCATACTTGTTCAGATTGTTCCGCAGGCTGCGGATCCCTCGCTATCAACGGCTTCGTCCAAGCTGATTACCGAAGGTGAGGCTGAGATGGCTGCCTCGGCCTTCATTCAGGAAAATCTGCATGAAGAAGCAGAGAAGCTGGAGACGATTCACCAATCCGAGAGTATGGTGTATGGATACTTAACGAAGGAGAAGCTGCTAAGTGATTACAGCGAGCAATATGACAAGCAATTCCCTACCGATGTCTATCAGGTCGAATCGAAGCTGAAGGACGGCGGCATCGGGTATATCTATGTCCATATGGAGACCGGCACAGTCGTCGCATGGCACTTGCTGGAGCCTAAGGGTGAAGGGAATCCGCTGACAGGCAGCGCTGCCCTTAAGGCAGCCAAGGAGCTTGCCGTCCAGCAAGGCTTCCGGGCAGAGGAGCTGAAGCGCAGCGAGGTTCAGAATAACGGCACAATTATGCTGTACCCGGCTGGGTATCGAATCGGCGAAGCTGCTCTAGAGATTAAGGTCCGTACGGCTTCCTCGGCCACTGGCGGTGATCCGCTCGTTACGGAGTACAAGCCGGCCTTCGTTGCTCCTTCCGACTATGTGTCCTATGTCGAGGAACAGAAGTCGATTGCGAATCTGTTGTCTGTCTGGGGCTACCTCGTCATGACAGGGGTGCTGTTCCTGTTCGCTGTCATCTATGCCATCTTGTACCGTAAGCATACTTCATTCCAGCGCGGTCTGCTGCTCACGGGCTTCTTCCTCGCCTTTTATATTGCGAACAACTTCAACATGGCGGACGGCCTGCGCTCCACCCTTGGAGAGAGCACTAATCCTGATCTGTATATGGCCATCATGATGTTCGTCACGGTGCTTACAACCGTTGTATTCGGTGCTGCAGTCTACTTCTCCCTCGTCGCTGGAGATGGACTATGGCGGGCTGCGGGACAGCGATTGTGGCCACGCTTCGGCGAGCCCGGCTATGGGGACCATGTGTGGCAGAGCATGAAGCTATCCTATCTGTTCGCCATTATTCTGCTGGGCATGCAGTCCATTATCCTGATCGTGCTGCAGCTCGTGACAGGAGCTTGGTCAACGAGCGATGCTACGCAATCGCCATACAACATGGCTCTCCCTTGGCTCATGCCCTTGCTTGCTTGGTGCGCTGCAATCTCCGAGGAGAGCATCTATCGGTTATTCGGCATCGGCCTGCTGCGCAAGTGGCTGCGCAATCCGTGGATTGCCGCTCTCATTCCGTCAGTGATCTGGGCGCTCGGACATGTTGCATACCCGATCTTCCCATCAACCACCAGATTAATTGAGCTCGTTATCCTTGGTCTCGTCTTCTCGTGGCTGTTCCTGCGATATGGATTCATCACAGCCGTATTCACACACGCCATACTGGACAGCATCCTGATGGCTGCCTCGCTGCTCTTCATGGGGACTGCGGCCAATGTGGCTGCGGCCATCTTCTACCTCGTGCTTCCGGTTCCCATCGCATGGGTCATGAAGAACTGGCGATCCAAGAAGGGTACCACACAGACAGCCTAGCTCTCTTATTCATTTCACAAAAAGCTCTGTTTCGGGTGGAATGACCCCGAATCAGAGCTTTTTGGTATGCCATACGAGAGACCTGCCTATGACTGTTCTCTAAGCGACTGCAGAATCTGTTCAGCCAGCTTCTCTCCGATCGACAGCGGCTTGAAGTCCTGGGCCGATGCTTCACGAATCTTCTTCAGCGAGCCGAAGTGCTTCAGCAGCGCCTTGCGCCGCTTCTCGCCGATGCCCGGGATGGAGTCGAGCTGGGAAGCGACCATCGACTTGCCCCTCTGCTCGCGGTGGAACGTAATCGCGAACCGGTGAACCTCATCCTGAATGCGCTGCAGCAGATAGAACTCCTGGCTGTCGCGCGGCAGAGGCACGACCTCTGGCGGGTCACCCTGCATGAGCTGGGCCGTCTTATGCTTCGCGTCCTTCACGATGCCGCACACCGGAACCGACAGACCGAGCTCATTCTCAAGGATATCAATGGCTGCCGACAGCTGACCCTTGCCTCCGTCTACGACGATTAGATCGGGCAGCGGCAGCCCTTCCTTCAGCACCCGTTCATAGCGCCGCCGAATCACCTCACGCATCGTATTGTAATCATCAGGTCCATAGACCGTCTTAATATTATACTTGCGATATTCCTTCCGATCCGGCTTGCCGTCCGTGAAGACGACCATGGCCGAGACAGGATTCGTTCCTTGTATATTCGAGTTGTCGAACGCCTCGATGCGGCGCACCTCAGGCAGACCGAGCAGGGCGGCAAGTCCATCTGCGGCCTTCACGCTTCGCTCTTCATCCCGTTCGATCAGCCGGAACTTCTCCTCCAGCATCATCTTCGCGTTGTCCGTCGCCATCGTCACGACCTCGCTCTTGCGCCCGCGCTGCGGCATGAGCACCTTCACCTTCAGCCACTTGTTAAGCGTCGTCATGACATCATCTGCCCTCGTAGACCCCTGTCCTGCCTCCTCAGGCTGCCCAGACTCCAGTCCTTCAACCTCCTGGATACCTTCCTCCTGCTCAGGCGGCAGCGGCAGCAGAATCTGCTTCGGCAACGCTGGATTGTCGCTGTAATACTGGGTTACGAACGTCATGAAGTCATCGTATTTTTCACCATAATAAGGGAAGGACGTACCATGGCGCTCAATGAGCTTGCCCTGGCGCATATACAGAATCTGAACACACATCCAGCCCTTATCAACGGCATAGCCGAAGATATCGCGGTCCAAGCTGTCCGACATCGTAATCTTCTGCTTCTCCATAACCGCGTCAATCGCCACGATCTGATCTCGGTATTCCTTCGCCCGCTCGAACTCGAGCTGCTCAGCAGCGCCTTCCATCTTGCGCTGCAGCTCCGCCTTCACAGCATCATGCCCGCCGTTCAGGAACTTGGCGATCTCACTAATCATCGCTTCATACGTCTGATTCTCAATCTCGTACACGCAAGGGGCAATGCATTGCCCGATATGATAATACAAGCACACCTTATCCGGCAGTGTCTTGCACTTGCGCAGCGGGTAGAGCCGATCGAGCAGCTTCTTCGTCTCCTGCGCAGCATAGGCATTCGGATAAGGGCCGAAGTACTTCGCCTTGTCCTTAATGATGCGGCGAGTGACCTCGAGCTTAGGATGCTTCTCGTTCGTTATCTTAATATAGGGGAAGGACTTGTCGTCCTTCAGCAGTACATTGTAACGCGGATGATATTGCTTAATGAGATTGCATTCAAGGATAAGAGCTTCCATATTGCTGCTCGTTATTATATAGTCGAAGTCACGAATCTCTGAGACAAGACGCTGTGTCTTGCCGTTATGACTGCCATTGAAGTAAGACCTGACACGATTCTTCAGCACCTTCGCCTTGCCTACGTATATGATCGTACCTTCGCTGTTCTTCATCAGGTAACAGCCGGACTGATCCGGCAGCAGCGCAAGCTTATGCCGAATGCCTTCCATTGCGGCGATTCGCTCCTGCTCCTTGATCAGGTTATTGTGAACGTCCATCTATACTTCCCTCCAGCCTTCACGGACATATCCTCTATCGTAACATTTTATCACAGGAAGCGGCGCATTTGCCTCATAATTGTCACGTGCTAATGCTTTACAATTGTTCGGGAAGTTGGGTATACTAAGTGAAGCATTCGCTCTATAGGAGGACGTCAACGATGGAGAATGTAAGAGACCCTCGCGAACATTTGAACGAGGAACCGCGCGATGACTTGATGGACGTTGTGTTTGGCTTTGGCGGCATGCTGGGCCTCATGACTCTAATCTTTGCCGTTGCTGTCATTGTGAAGTTCTTGATTGACTAATGACTGGCGATTTGTATCCTGGGTAAACTAAGAAAGCTCCATTCGAATGTCATTCGAATGGAGCTTTTTTATAATTGTAATGGTTCTCATGCTGCTATTGTACCGCTCGAAGCGACTCCGCCTGAGCATGTGCGGTCTCACGGGGCTTCGACTGCCCCTGTCCATCATGCTGGGACTGCTTGTGGGAGGGACTATCGTAGCGTGTTCTCTCCGTCCGATCGATCTGCACAATTCGTCCATCATGAACCGTAATATTCACCGATCCATATTGCAGCCCATTCACCTGTTCCACGATACGATCCAGCCACTGCTGATCTACTTCCAACGGTTTTGCCATACTTAATCCCTCCATAGTCGACCGATTTAATCGGATTTATAGTGATGAAATGCCGCCTTCCCTGCGCCATGTAGAGGCCATATAGAGAAGACGGATTTCTTCCTGCCTAGATTAGGTAACTGGATTCTGTGACTGTCCTCTGGATGATTGCCATTCAATTAGGCTCTTCGCAATGAGAGTAATAACTGCCAGCATAACGAGCAACGAAGCTACCGCGAATGAAGCGGAGAACTGGTACTCATTGTACAGAATCTCAATGTGAAGGGGCAGCGTATTCGTCTCACCTCGGATGTGGCCGGATACGACCGATACGGCACCGAATTCCCCCATAGCACGGGCATTACATAGAATAATACCGTATAGCAGCCCCCACTTAATGTTGGGGAGGGTCACTCTCCAGAAGATCTGCCAGCCCTTCGCTCCGAGACTGGCTGCTGCCTCTTCCTCCTGCACCCCTTGTGCTTGCATGAGCGGAATGAGCTCACGCGCGACGAAGGGCACGGTGACGAATACAGTCGCCAGTACCATGCCTGGCAAGGCGAAGATGATCTGAATGCCCCGGTCATCAAGCCATGGTCCAAGGAAGCCTTGTGCTCCGAACAGCAGCACGTAGATCAATCCTGAGATAACAGGCGACACCGCGAATGGAAGATCGATTAGCGTGATGAGCACGTTTTTGCCTTGGAAGCGGAACTTCGCAATGGCCCATGCCGCTGCAACTCCGAACAGCGTATTAAGCGGAACAGCAACGAGAGCTACCGACAAGGTTAGCTTCAGAGCGGATAAGGCATCCGGTTCTGTAATGGCTGCACGGTATACCTCGAATCCCTTCTTCAGCGCTTCGGAGAATACAGAGATCAGAGGCAAGGCCACGACCAAGCTTAAGAACAATAGAGCAATGGTAATTAGGATGAAGCGAACCGGTCCAGATTCATTAATATGCTTCGGCCGCCTCGAAGTCTCTTCGGACAAGTGCGCCGTAATAGCTCCAGCCATATCTGGGTCCCCCTAATCCGCAATGGTACGGCGATTAATCCGCCATTGCATGAAGTTAATAAGCA
Source organism: Paenibacillus sp. GCM10023252 (assembly GCF_042653305.1). Lineage (NCBI taxonomy): Bacteria > Bacillati > Bacillota > Bacilli > Caryophanales > Paenibacillaceae > Paenibacillus > Paenibacillus sp. GCM10023252. The sequence goes on along the minus strand of NZ_JBHSHW010000002.1, from coordinate 107,992 downwards.
GCAGCAGGAGGAAGGAGACCACCAGCATGACGACTGCAATAGCGGTAGCACCTGCATAATCATACTGTTCAAGCTTCGTCATGATGAGCAGCGGCGTTATCTCCGTCTTCATCGGCATGTTGCCGGAGATGAAGACCACAGAGCCATACTCGCCGATTCCTCGAGCGAAGGCTAGAGCGAAGCCCGTTAACATGGCCGGCATCAGCTCAGGCAGGACAACCTTCCAGAAGGTGCGCAGCCGATAAGCACCGAGCATGACCGCTGCTTCCTCGGTCTCCTTGTCCATATCCTGCAGCACGGGCTGCACGGTGCGAACGACGAAGGGCAGACCGATGAAGATGAGCGCTATCGTAATGCCAATCGGCGAGTATGCCACCTTAATGCCAAGCGGCTCCAGCAGCTTACCCATCCAGCCGTTAGGCGCATAGATTGCCGTTAAGGCGATTCCGGCAACAGCTGTCGGCAAGGCGAATGGAAGATCCACGAGACTGTCGATCAGCTTCTTCCCCGGGAATCGATAGCGAACGAGTACCCATGCTACGAGCAGGCCGAATAGGAGATTAACGAAGGCAGCAGCGAATGCCGTTAGGAAGCTCACCCGGTAAGAGGCGAGCACCCTAGGATTCGTAACGGTGTTCCAGAAGTCTTCCCAGCCCATCCCTGCCGTCTTGAAGAAGACACTGGCAAGAGGAATGAGCACTAACAAGCTAAGATAGACAATTGTGAAGCCCATGGACAATCCGAACCCGGGCAATACATTTTTCGACTTAGACTTGGAACCTTTCATGTGAAGTCAGCTCCAATCAGATGGGTTCTCCGTATTATTTCGCACCTGGCGTATAGATCTTGTCGAACACTCCGCCGTCGGCAAAGTGCTTGCCTTGCGCTTCCTTCCAGCCGCCGAAGTCCTTGTCAATCGACAGCAGCTCAAGCGCCTTGAACTGATCCTTGAATTCAGCAGCTACCGTCTCATTGATTGGTCGGTAGTAATTCTTAGCAGCAATACGCTGTCCTTCCTCGGTGTACAGGTATTCAAGGTAAGCTGTTGCCGCTTCGCGAGTGCCCTTCTCATCTACATTCTTGTCTACAACCGCTACTGGCGGCTCCGCCAGTATGCTGAGGCTTGGGTATACAATCTCGAACTTATCCTTGCCTAGCTCGTTAATGGACAGGAACGCTTCATTCTCCCATGCCAGCAGGACGTCGCCAATCCCGCGCTCTACGAAGGTTGTTGTAGAGCCGCGTGCGCCGGAGTCAAGGACAGGTACATTCTTGAACAACGCCTTCACGAACTCTTGCGCCTTCGCTTCGTCGTTCGCATTCTGCTTCAGAGCATAGCCCCAAGCAGCCAGATAGTTCCAACGAGCTCCACCTGATGTCTTCGGGTTAGGCGTGATGACTTCTACACCCTTATTGATCAGATCATTCCAATCCTTAATTCCCTTCGGGTTCCCCTTGCGAACGAGGAATACGATCGTGGACGTATAAGGCGAGCTGTTGTGCTCGAACTTGGACTGCCAATCCGTATTCAGAATGCCCTTCTCTGCAATGGCATCAATATCATAGCCTAGCGCCAAGGTTACGACGTCGGCCTTAAGCCCGTCAATAACGGCACGGCTCTGCTTGCCTGATCCGCCATGGGATTGCTTGAACGTCACTTCCTGCCCTGACTTCTCCAGCCAATACTTCGCGAATGCGGTATTGTATTCCTCATAGAGCTCTCGAGTCGGATCATAGGACACGTTCGTTAATTCAACTGGAGGCTTAGGCTCAGCTGTAGGAGCAACTGATGCTTCAGGAGAGGCTGTTGCTGCCGCTCCGCCGTTTTTGTTCGCGTTGTTTGTATTGCTAGCGTTATTGCTGTTCGAACCGCAAGCAGCTAGCACCAAGGATAGAATAAGTACGAATAAGACCACGGACCCTGTTTTTTGTTTTTTCACAGTCGATACACCCCTTTAGTGAGTTGACAGATGAATAACATTCGTTCTCCGGTTGGTCCGGTAGATTAATGATAATTCCTACCTGTTTAGTTGGTTATGTGAGAATTCTACCAGCGGCTGGTCTTACCTGTCAATACATTTTTTATGAAAAAATAATCAATCCCATTAGATTTGCTTATAGCTGACATCCTTCTATACGACAAAAGCCGCCACCGGATATACCCGATGGCGGCTCTGCTATTATGACTTACGATGACGCTTATTCTCCCCCGTCACCATAACAACTTCGACATAGTGGCGAATGCGGTCCATTAACCGCTCACCCTTATGCTGATCGTCGCCGTCCTTGCTGGTGAAGCTGAAGTGACGCTCTAACGCATCAAGATTATAATTAGACGTATAGAAGGTGGGCTTGCGCTTCATTCGGTAATTAAGAATGGAACCGAGCACATGATCTCTAACCCACGGATTCGTATTCTCCGCTCCAATATCGTCGAAGATGAGCAGATCGGTATTCTGCATCATCTGTATCGTCTCTCTCAGCTTGCCTGGCTCATGCATCATCGTCTTCAAGTCTTCCACGAATTCAGGCATGTATACGATAACCCCCGAATAGCCTGCCTTCGCAAGCTCATGCAGCATGTAGCACATGAGGAAGGTCTTGCCTGTTCCGAATCGGCCTTCAAGGTAGAGCCCCTCCACCTGTAAGCCCGACTCTCTTGTTCGATCGATATAGCTGAGCACCTGCCCAACTGCCTTCATCCTCGCGGGGTCATTCGTCAGAATCTCACTTGGATCATAGCCCTGCTCCAGCGCCCTCTCGTCAACGTAGAAGCTCTTCACCCGGCTGCGCACTTGATCCTCGTTCTGCTTCGCAATGAACTTCTTGCAGGACACCTTGCGGTCATAGAGCTGAGCCTGCTCTCCGACCACCTCACAAGACAGGAGCGTATAATGACCTGTATAGTCATTCGGGCATCGTTCAAGCCCAGGACAATTCACACAGTTCCGATACTCGGTTACATATTGGTAGACGCGGTTCAGATTGAGACGAACGCCCTGCTCATTCAGTTCCGGATACTTCACTTGCAGCTTCACGACGAGCGGGTCATTCATCAGCTCCGCCATCTTCTGCTCGGCTTGTCCGACAATGGACTTGCCTGTGGGCCATGACTTCAACAATTCGCCCAGCGATTCCATCTATGCTCACCCCCTATGATTTGCCTCCCAGCTTCCTGGCCAGTCTCTGAAGCTCCTGAAGCTCATCGGCTGACACAGTACCTCCTGATAGCGCGTGGTCTACAATCGGTATAGCGGGCTTGCGAGAGCTGCCGCCTCTATTGCCCGGTCGTCTCGCTCCTGCTGACATGCCGTAGCTAGGCTCTTCCTTGCGACGTTCCTTATCCAGCTCCACCTGCTGCTGCTCCCGAACATACTGAACTGCCTTCTCGAAGGAGTCGACCCCCTTCACGAGCATATTGGACGCGACTGAATCCAGGAATGACTTCGTTACCCTCTGAGCATCGTTCATTCCGATTACATAATGAATGAGGACATTAATGGCAGGAGCAGGCAAGCGGTAGTTCAGATCCATCCGCTCACATGCCCGCTCTATCCAATCCGGCACTGCGCCCGGGAAGAATCGCTGCAGGAAGCGTGTATGCGGCTCGTTACGCATCAGCATATTGTACTGCTGTATATCACAGCGGCCGTTGAGCTGATTAGGAACACTGAGATAATCCTTCTCTAGCACTTCGTACTCAATCATCGACTCTTCCGAATCAGAGTCAGTTGCAGCAGCTGCCGTTGAGGCAGCTTGCGCTCTTCCGAGCGTACGCTGCCGGTCTCCCTCACGCTTCTTATCTTGACGATACATCTGGTTAGCCCGCAGCTGAAGCTCATCCACCATCAGCTCTCCATCTGTAGCGAAGATGCCGTCCTCGTCTAGCAGCCGGCAGATATCTGCCACGGTTAGATCGTACTTATAAGCAACATAATTAATCTGTCCCAGCTGCTCAGCATGTCCCCTGAGCTGCTCTACATAACGTCGATTGTCTGAATTGCGCGGGAAGCGCAGAATAATCTCTCCATAAGGAATGCCAGCGGTCTCGAGTGCAGCTCTTGGCGCTGCCTGCCTCGAAGGCGCAACCTCAGTAAGCGCCTGCTCCATCTCCAGATCGACCGACTGCACGTTCAGCTTGAACAGCTCATAGAACGGAACGGATATATTCTGCTTCGTTAGATTCACCTGTGCGGCCAGCTCATCAGGCTCCTTCACCCCGAAGGACTCTCGCAGCGAGATGACCGCATACTTGCCAATCTTATCTCTAAGGAGCATGGCCAGATGCTGGTTCCGGAAAAACTCACCCGCAGACAGCGGCTCTGTCAGCTCGTATTCGTATATGACGTCATCCTGGCCCTCTAATCCAAGCCGAGAGGTCTGCAACAGCCCAACCGCCTCCAGACGTGAAGCCTGCTCAACCAGGTACTTGCGGTCACGCTCATTCATATCAAGACCTAGTCCCAGCAGCAGCTTACGCTGAGACTCTAGCAGAGAATACCCGGACTTTCCTTCCGCCACCCCGTGATACAGCTGCTGATACAGTCCAATAGCAAAAGCCCCCACCATCGGCTGATAGATAAGGGTGAGCATTCTTTGCTCGGTGCTGCTCAGCGAGAAGTCACGAAATATGTAGTAGCGGTGATGTTCTGTAAAGTGCATCATATTGCTGATGCGCATCGCATCTACCCCATCCATGTTCATACTTTCTATCATTTTAACACAAAAGCCTGCTTAGGAGGGTCGCTCAAAAAATAGAAAAAATCCTCCGGACGGGAGGATTCTGCTGCAGCCTTGCTTCTCTTCTCTAGAACATCTTATAGCCGCCGCGGCGAAGCGCCTGGATGGCCCAACCGCTCACATAAGCACCGATCAGCGCACCGATAACCGGAATGGAATCCACAATGGTGAAGGCTCCAAAGTTGTCAGCGAAGCTCTCCGAATGATCCCATGTGCCCCAGATCCACAGCGGGATGAGGACGATGAAGAAGGCATAGATCGGGAACCAGGTTGTTTTCAATAGCATATTCAGAATGAAGCCGATGCCGAACATCATGACTAAGAACAGCACCGTCGCAATAATTAGTTGAAGCATGGTGACAACCCCCTATAAGCTACTCGATGTTAAGTTTAAATAATGGCTGATAGGAAGTCAATTCCACCGCGGCAATTGTCACAAGTCCGCCATTTGCTCTTGCCCGAACGATTACGATACAATGTTAACAGCCATAGCGATGCCAGTTCGTGGAATGTTCGTCATCCCGCTGGATATCGCTCAGGAAGGGAGACTTACATCAATTATGAGTGAAGCAGCACAGACATTAGAAGGCTGGTATGCTCTGCATGAATTCCGCAGCATGAACTGGACCAAGTGGAAGCAAGCGACTGTGCAGGAGCGTGAGACCGCAACGCAGGAGCTGGTAGACTTGCTAGGTATATGGGCAGGAGCTGAGGAGAGCAAGCTGGGGAGTACGGCCGTCTATACCATCATCGGGCAGAAGGCGGACTTCACCTTCATGCATCTGCGGGAGACGCTGGAGGATCTGAATGCTCTTGAGACAGCCTTCAACAAGACAACCTTCGCCGACTATACGATTCCAACCTACTCTTACGTGAGCGTAGTGGAACTTAGCAACTATATGGGGCAGCCAGGGACGGACCCTCTTCAGAATCCTGAAGTTGTTGCCAGGCTGAAGCCAGCCCTTCCTCGTATGAATCATATCTGCTTCTATCCGATGAACAAGCGCCGTGAGGGTGCAGACAACTGGTACATGCTCGGCATGGATGAGCGCCGCACGATGATGCGCAGCCACGGGATGATCGGCCGTTCCTATGCAGGCAAGGTGCGTCAGATCATTACCGGCTCTGTCGGCTTCGACAACTGGGAATGGGGCGTCACCCTGTTCGCCGATGATCCGCTTCAATTCAAGAAGCTCGTCTACGAGATGAGATTCGATGAGGTCAGCGCCCGTTACGGCGACTTCGGAGACTTCTACGTCGGCAACCGTCTGGATGCGGACAAGTTCAAGTCCTTGCTCTCGGTTGAATAGACCCATTGGTTGATAATAATCAGGCTCTCGCCCCCCGCTGTCAGCGGAGGTTGCGTGAGCCTTTTTTTTCACATGGCAACAAAAAAATCCGCCTCCAAACAATCGGAGACGGATTCCCTTGATTAACATATATATAATCATAGCCTTCTAGTCTTCATCATCAAGCTCAGCCAGCTCATCGAGCATAGCAAGCTTCTTCGCTTCAAGGTAGTCCTGCGTGTCGCGATCGCGCTGCCGGCCCTTGTCCTTAAGCCGCTCTATTGCGGGCTGAATGAGGAGGTCAACTTCCTTCTGCACCGTGTAAGCCAGGTCATAACGGTTCTGCGATTCAAGGAATGAACCCACTTCCATTAACGCGTTGTAACGATCGAGCTCATCTCTCGTCAGCAAGCCGCGCACCTGTACGCTGCAGTGGCGCATTACAGGAACTTGCCCTTACGAAGAACGAGCGGAATGCCGCCGATAATGAACAGGTAACGAAGGTCAATCAGCTTCTTCAGCCAAGCCGCCACACGGCCCTTGTACTTCTTGCCGAAGGCAATGCCAACCGCTTCGCCCTTGCCAAGGGATGCAACTGTACCCTTGTTGCTGAATACGAACGTCTTCAGCGGCTGATTGCGAATAGCGGCAACCAGGTTATGCGCACATACGACACCCTGCTGCATAGCAATCTGAGCAGTAGGAGGGTATGGACGGCCCTCTGGATTAAACATCAAGGAGTTGTCGCCAAGGATGTAGATGTTCTCGTGGCCAGGCGCACGCAGGAACTCATCAATCTTGACACGGCCGCGCATCGTCTCGAAGCCAGCTTCGTCAATCAGACGATTGCCGCGGATACCGCCAGTCCAGATTACCGTAGCGGACTTGATCTCTTCGCCTTCACCGACGATAACGCCCTCCGGTGTACATTCCTTAATAGCCGTACCAATCTTGAAGGTAACGCCCTTCTTCGTCAGCACGTTCATCGCATACTCTACAAGCTCAGGATCGAAGCCTGGCAGAGCAGTTGGAGCAGCTTCTACATTATAGATCTTAACGAGGCTAGGATCCACGTCGAACGTTCTGCACAGTTCAGGAATACGATCTGACAATTCACCCAGGAATTCAATACCAGTGAAGCCAGCGCCTCCAACAACGAAGGTCAGGTAATCCGTACGATGCGGCTCGCGCTTGAAGCGTGCGAACTGGTAATCGATGTGCTCACGGATCAAGCGAACGGAGTTAATGCTCCGGATATTCATCGCATACTCGCCGAGGCCAGGAATACCGAACGTCTCAGGCTCGCCGCCAAGACCGATAACCAGGTAGTCATAAGACAGGGTGCCATCTTCCAGAATGACCTTCTTGTCTTGCGGGCGAATCTGTACGACTGTAGACTTCACGAAGTCAATCTTGAATTCATCAATCAGCTTGGAGATGCTGACGCGAGCGTTCTCAGGGTTGTCAGTACCCGCTGCCGGCATGTGAAGATGAGTCGTAATGTAATGATAGTCATGCTTGTTCACGAGGGTAACGTCGGCCTCGTTGTAGTTCAGTTCCTTCTGGAGACGCAGTGCGGTCAGTACGCCGCCGTATCCAGCGCCCAAGATGACAATCTTCGGTATGTTGCTCATCGTATGATCCCTTCCATTCCTGTTCTATATTTATTTACTTTGTGAAAAATTACACAAACCTAACTAAACGAGAATGATGACCAGTTACAGTCTGTGCAATTTGAATCCTATTTATGAAGAAGAGCTCCCGTTGTTACAGAACTCAAACGTAACACACTTCAGATATGATACAAAGTTTTTACAAATAGATCAAGGGAAAAATATACGAAAAACTTTAGAGAGCTATACAAATTACTTATTTCCCTGTCGCTTCCTGTAGCTTTATAATGAAATCTATAGGTTGAGCCTTTGTAAAATTGTGAAATTGACGATGATCCGCTTTACCCATTTCAGGAGGTGCAGTTTTTTGTCCCAGGAAGCAACGAATTCATCTATTGTTGACATTGCCATTATCGGCGGAGGTCCTGCAGGACTGTTCGCAGCGTTCTACGGCGGGATGCGTCAAGCTTCCGTTAAGCTCATTGAGAGTATGCCCCAGCTAGGCGGGCAGCTTGCTGCTCTCTATCCGGAGAAGTACATCTATGATGTAGCTGGATTTCCTAAGGTTACGGCACAAGAGCTGGTTGATCGCCTGATTGAGCAGCTGAGTCACTTCCAGCAGGAGATCTGCTTGGAGGAGAAAGTGCTGCAAGTCATTAAGAAGGATGAGCGAATGTTCGAGATCGTGACCGACAAGGGATCACACCATGCGAGGGCGGTCATCATCACAGCGGGTGTAGGGGCATTCGAGCCTAGACGGCTGGAGCTTCCGGAAGCGGCGAAGTATGAGAAGAAGAATCTGCATTACTTCGTTGGGGACCTGCAGAGGTTCCAAGGCCAGAAGGTATTGATAAGCGGGGGCGGCGACTCTGCGGTAGATTGGGCGCTCATGCTCGAGCCAATCGCAGAGAGTGTCACGCTCATCCATCGACGTGATAAGTTCCGTGCCCATGAGCACAGCGTAGAGAACTTAATGAATTCAACCGTCCGCGTCCTTACTCCTGTTGAGATTACAGAGCTGAGCGGTGAGGATCAGATCGAGCGAGTCACCTTGACTGATGTCAAGACGAAGGCAACGACCGAGCACGAAGTCGATGCGGTCATCGTCAACTTCGGATTCATCTCCTCCCTGGGGCCGATTGCCGATTGGGGCATCCAGATTCAGAGCGGCTCCATCGTCGTGGATACACGGATGGAGACTAACATTCCCGGCATCTTCGCAGCGGGTGATATTACGACGTATCCAGGCAAGCTGAAGCTGATTGCCGTTGGATTCGGAGAGGCACCTACAGCGATTAACAATGCCAAGGTATATGTAGATCCTGAAGCGAAGCTGTCTCCAGGCCATAGCAGCAATATGAAGAGATAAGGATAGCCTAACGAGGCTATAAGATTGGATGTTAAGGGTATCCTAACGAGGCGGTGCGAACCATGTCTTGAATCGACTTGTCCCTTCGGGCAAGCTGTTCTTGATAAGCCGAAGGAGGATACCCTTATTATGTTATGTCCGGTGTGTAATGGAATGACTCAGCTTGATGCAAGCTGTGCTGTATGTGCCAGCAGAGTGGAGGATCTGGGTAGGATGACCGATCTGTCAGGACCTTACGCTCCCTACGAATCGATTGAGTTCATATTGAGGAACAGCATGTCCGAACTAGGCATGTCTGCCTTCTCGGATTGTCAACATGCGGCATACTGCTCAGCCTGTCAAGCTACGTACGAGGTATCTGTAGAGCCTATGCCGTGATGCGGCTTGCCTCGGGGTTAATCTGCCGCCGCTTCAATTCCTGAATGAGCAGCCGGATGAACTCAGGCTCCAGATTGAACTGAATGGCCGCATGGTAGGTGTCCACGAGCATTTCGTCAGACAGCAACTCCATGGTATACACATCCCTTCTTCCTTAGATTTCCTAGTGCTTCATCATCTTAGCATTGCACCCTAACCCCCAACAAGGTGGCTCCTTATGCACAGCAGGCTGTGCACAGCATGTGTATAGATTGTGGGTATTCGTCGAATGGTGAGGAATACCAATGTGGATGCTGTGGATAGGGTTATGCACAGGCTCATATTACGATTTCTTAATAAAAAACTTTGATGGATCTCTATTAATCTATCAACACATTATATTAGAATCCTCTCTCTCAAGAGGAAGGAATACCAAATACCATTCCTTGAGCTATAATAAAACTGCCCACCACAGTAAGGGTGAGCAGCTACCTCATTGAGGACGTGTATTCACTTCAAAGATCCATATCTTCCCGCTTCGGTCAATTCCATAATCAAACCCAAGCTGTCCGATCCCTGGAAAATGGGACTCTAACAGATGGGTCGACAATACGGTGAGCTCTCTCATCTTCCTCTTCTTCGCCCCAACAAGCGAGGGGGACAGTGAGCGGCTAATCCCTTGAGCTGCCGTCATAATCGTTCCCCCGCGACATAGATTCGTAACGAACAGCCCTGGCTTCGCAAGACGTCCGACCATAGCCCGGTACACCCAGCCAGTATCCGTCTTCACGTACTTCACTCTATAGTCTATCGGCCTGCCTCCAATGGTTGCCAGATAGATCCCCTTCTGAATCAAGTACTTCCTCCCAGACCTCTGCTGATTAAGAGAGGCGAACAGCCCCTCGAAGCTAGCGAATCTCTTCGTCTGCGAGTAATAGGTGTAAGCGTAACCGGTACTCTCCTTGGTAACCTTGATGACCCCGTGTCCACCAGCGCCCTTCACCGGCTTCACGACGACCATCCGATGAAGACCGAGCATACTCTTCAGATTCGCAGAAGTGAATATCCTTGTAGGCGGGATATGAGGCGCTATACTGGGATGTGAGAGCAGCACCTCTGTCTTCGCCCACTTGCTAGCCAACTGCCTTCCCTGACCTTCAACCATATCATTCAGACTCCTCTCAGGCACCTTCTGCTATAGCATATGACTGGGAGACAGCTCTCTCTTGGATGGATGCCGCTGGCTAGTAGCCTGAATGTAGTAGGTTGGGAGAGTATTCTTAATATGAGTAATAGATTAATGGGAAGATCAGGCGGCTATTATTCCTTATCTTGCCTCTGCATAGCCGCCTTCAAGGCATCGCCAAGTGAACTGGACAACGACACCCCCTCCGAGAACTTCTCAATCAGCTGCTTCTGCTCCCGCTTGTTGACACGTCCCCCTGCCTTGTCGCCAAGCATCTCGATGACATTGCAAGGACGGCACTGGGCATACTTGCCCGCCTTGCCCGTATGGATCTCCATCTTCTTGCGGCATACCTGACAACGCTTGTTCGACAGCTGCGGCTCAGCCGACCGGCGATAACTGCATTCACGATCCGAGCAGACATAGGACTTGCCTCGCTTGCCATTCACTTCAAGCAGCGGCTTGCTGCATTCCGGACAGCGTGAGCTCGTCACATTATGAGGCTTGTACTCCTTCGTCACCATGCGCACCTCGCTCACCCAGCGGCTGGCTTGCTCGCGAATGCCTGCCATGAACTTCGCCGCATCACCCTTGCCCTTGGCAATGCGCTCCAGCTCCTGTTCCCACTCTGCGGTCAGCTCTGGACTGCGCAGCTCCTTGCCTACGAGCTCGATGAGCTGCTTCCCCTTGCCAGTCGGAATTAAGCGATTCTGCGCACGTTCAATCGTCTGAGAATGGAGCAGCTTCTCAATGATATCCGCTCTCGTAGCTGGTGTACCTAAGCTGTGCTTCTCCATCCTAGTGAGCAGGCTGGCTTCCGTATGCCGGCCGGGAGGCTGTGTCCGCAGCTCCTTCACACGGCTCTGCAGTACAGGAATCGACTGACCTTGCGTGAGAGGGGGCAGCAGCTGTTCCGGCTGTCGCCCCTCTGCATCACGGTCACTCTCCTCGTCACTATCTTCCAATGCCGCTGTCCCGCCGCTGTACAGCTCTCTCCACCCGAGCTCCTTCTGAACTCTGCCCTTCGTATAGAAGCTGTCCACGCCGATGGACAGGACTACACTTGTCTCCTCATAAAGATAGGCTGAGTAGAACAGAGCGAGGAAGCGCCGTACGATGAGATCATACAATCTCCGCTCATCATGGCTTAGAGCTGACAGATTCACGTACTGCTCAGTCGGTATAATCGCATGATGGTCGCTGACCTTGCTGTCATCGACCACCCTCTTCGTCACAGGAAGCGGTCCTCTAAGCAGCTTGCGTGCTAGTGCTGCATAAGGTCCCACGGCAACACTCTCGATACGGCCCTTCAGCGTAGATACCATGTCGGTGGATAAGTACCTGGAATCCGTTCTCGGATAAGTGACCAGCTTGTGCTGCTCATACAGCTTCTGCAGCACGTTGGATGTCTGCTTCGCCGAGAAGCCCAGCCGCTTATTCGCATCGCGCTGCAGCTCCGTCAGATCATAGGCCTGGGGATGAGGCTCCGACTTCTCCACCGTCTTCAGCCTGCTGACGGTTGCGGCCTTGCCACGTATCCGCTGTGCTGCGCTCTGAGCCTTGTCATGCTCCCACAGTCTGCCGTCATGCCCCTCTCCTTCCCGCCATCGTGCGCTGAAGCCGCTGAACTCAGCGGTCACCGTCCAGTAAGGAGCAGACTCGAAGGCTGCAATCTCACGTTCGCGGTCCATGAGCATGGCAAGCGTAGGAGTCTGCACCCGTCCAGCAGCAAGCTGGGCATTATACTTGCAGGTAAGCGCACGCGTCATGTTCAGGCCGATTAGCCAATCCGCCTCCGCGCGGCAGACTGCTGACGCATATAGATTGTCATACTCCTTGCCCGGTCGAAGCGACTCGAATCCGTCCTTAATCGCCTTGTCCGTCTGCGAAGAGATCCACAGCCGCTTGAACGGCTTGCGCCAATGGACAAGCTCCATAATCCAGCGAGCGACGAGCTCTCCTTCACGGCCGGCATCCGTTGCGATAATTAGCTCATGAATGTCCTGCCGCTTGCACAGTCTCGCCACTTCCTTGAATTGCTGTGACGTCTCCTTCATCACCTTCAGATTCATACGGTCCGGAATCATCGGAAGATCCTCCAGATTCCACGTCCGATACTTGACATCATAATCTTCAGGCTCGGCAAGCGTAACCAGATGCCCCAGCGCCCAGGTGACGACATAACTCGGTCCTTCTATATAACTCTTATGCTTCTGGCTGCAGCCAAGCACGCGGGCAATCTCCCTTGCTACACTTGGCTTCTCTGCTAGAACTAGCGATTTCATCTATCGTTCGCGCTCCTTCACGTTAGCTGACTCAATTTTAATATTATCCAAGCTGAGGGAACCGTTGTCAAAAAAATAAACCAAGCAACCCTCCCGTCTTCATCACCTAACGATAAAAAAACGTTTGCATTTCTCTGGGCTGATTTGATATGATGTTTCTCCTGCTCTCTTCGTATTTCACATCTGTCACCCCTTTTTCCAACTATTCCAAATGACAAAAGTGGAGGTGCTCATGTTATTCCTGCAACTAGCGGGCAAAAGCTACGCCCGCAACCTTCAGTTCCGCGGGGCGCATATGATTAACAACATCGCCAGCGCTCTGTTCGGCTTCATCTACGTGTCCATCTGGACCGGGATTGGAGAGAATCATTCTCTTGGCGCATATGGGAGCGCGATGGTTAGTTATATTGCTTTTAACCAGTGCTGCCTGTGGGTCGTCTCCTTCCTGAACAATGGCCTCGGCATCGAGCAGTCGGTTCGGACGGGGCAGATCGCCCTGGATCTCATGCGTCCGGTTCACTTGTTCTATCACCTCATGAGCAAGGAATGGGGACAGATTGCGTATCAATTCGTGTATAAGTTCCTCCCCATCTATGTCCTGTACATCTTCATTATGCCGCTGCAGCTGCCCACTTCGTTCATGACTTACTGCTGGACCGCCTTATCCCTGCTCTCCGCCGCTTACATCTCCATCTGCCTGAACTACCTCATCGGTGCCGCCGCGCTGTGGACGACCGAATCCCGCTGGCTCTACTGGGTCAACTATGCCTTCAGCATGCTGCTGTCCGGATTCCTCATCCCTGTCGAATGGCTGCCTGGACCGCTTAGGAGCTTAAGCTCGTACACCTTCTATCCCTACTTGCATTATGTACCGACTCGAATCTATCTTGGGATGGAGCAGCCTTCGGCTATAATTGGCGCGGTGCTCTGGTGCTGCGGGCTGACGACAGCTTGCCTCCTGCTCACTAGGACGATGCGTGTACGAGTGGAGGTGCAGGGCGGATGAATGGACTTCGTATGTATGGCCTACTCGTTCGCGCCTCCTTTCGAAGCAGAATGCAATATAAGTTCAACTTCTGGTTCTCCACCTTAATGGCCGCTCTGATTAATGCGCTGGAGTTCATCATGCTTGCCGCTATTCTATGGAAGTTCGGATCACTCAAGGGGTGGTCGCTGGCGGAAGCCGGATATCTGTACGCGCTGCTGACCTTATCCAAGGCGCTCTATCGCACATTGGCCTCTGATGTGCATCATCTGGAGAAGTATCTGCTAAGCGGGGATCTGGATTCCCTGCTCGTTCGTCCAGTGCCTGTATTGATGACGCTTATGACGCAGAACTTCTCGGTAAGAATCGGGGAATTCGTGCAGGGCACCGCCATCCTTGCCTATTGTATTCGAGTGTTGATCGACAGCGGGCAGGTCGAATGGACGGTTGTTCCTCTTAGTCTGTTCGTTATTCTATCGGGTGCTCTGCTCCTCTTCGCCATCGGTCTATTGACGGCTGCTCTTGGCTTCTGGTTCACGAGAATCGAGCAGCTGCAGAACATTACAGAGGATGCAGCCCGCACGGCTGCGGGATATCCGCTTACGATCTATCCGCGGTGGCTGCAGGGTGTGCTCATCGGCATCATTCCGGTGGCGTTCGCGAATTATATGCCTTCGTTGTACATACTTAGGCACGAGACGGGGCCTTGGATGCTCGGGCTCTCTGCAGCAGTCGGCGGAGCTGTCATGGGCATTGCCCTCCTCGTATGGCGGCTTGGTCTTACCCGTTACCAGAGTACCGGAAGTTGATGAGTAGTAGAGGATTACTGAAGAAGTTGAGAGATGGAGGGTTACACAATGATCAGAGTTACCCAGCTGCATAAGCAGTTCCGCTCACCTGTTCCGAAGGAAGGGGCGTTCAAGGGTCTAAGGGGGTTATTCTCCCGGGAGGTCAGAGTGAAGGAGGCCGTTCGAGACGTGAGCTTCACGATTCAACCTGGTGAATTCGTCGGCTATATCGGACCTAATGGAGCTGGCAAGTCCACCACGATTAAGATGCTCGCCGGCATCCTTCACCCCACCTCTGGTGAAGTCAGCATAGGAGGCCTGAACCCTCATCGCAGCAGGCGCCAGGTGGCTCGGAAGCTGGGGGTGCTGTTCGGTCAACGCACCCAGCTGTGGTGGGACTTGCCGGTCAAGGACTCCTACGAGATTCTCGCAGCGATGTACGGCATTCCGCAAGAGCGAGCGAAGACAAGGCTTGCCATGCTTAGAGAGCTGCTTCAGCTAGGTGAGTTCTATGAGACGCCCGTGAGGAAGCTGTCGCTTGGGCAGCGGATGAGAGCAGATCTTGCAGCAGCACTGCTGCATGACCCTGACATCCTGTTCCTCGATGAGCCGACGATCGGGCTTGATCTCATTGCTAAGCGTAATATTCGCTCGTTCCTTCGGGAGATTAATACAGAGCTGGGCAAGACGATTCTCCTCACCACTCATGACATGGATGATATTGAACAGCTCTGCTCCCGAGTGATGGTCATTAACAACGGCGAGCTTGGCTTCGACGGCTCGATTAGCGAGCTTCGCAAGCGGATCGGCTTGCCATCCGTGCTTCAGGTCAAGTATCGCAAGGACAGTCTGCCTGATGAGGATGGGATACTTCACATACAGAACTCAACGGACTCCGCCTTACGCTGCGCAAGAAGCGACGGCGATGCTTATACCTTCGAATGCGATCGGGAGCGGCTAAGTGCGATGGAAGCGCTCCGTATGCTCGAGAGTCTAGGAGCAATCGTGGACGTTCATATGGAGGAGCCACACTTCGAAGACATTATTCATCGGGTGTATTAGTTGGATAGATTGGGAGATGGGGAGATGGGGAGATTGTTAGCTTTGCCTGAAAGACCGCGAACCGCTGACCGCTGCTCGGTGTGGTCCAGATTGTAGTTCAGACCTCACCAAGGGCTTAGTTCGCTCTCAGCGGGTGGCACTTTGCGGAATAGAGGTACTTTTTACCTCTATTTCGCTCTCAGAGCGGCTTTTTGATGAATTAGAGGTATTTTTTACCTCTATTTTGCTCTCGGAGTGACTCTCTCCTGAATTAGAGGTACTTTTTACCTCTATTCTGCTCTCGGAGTGACTCTCTCCTGAATTAGAGGTACTTTTTACCTCTATTCCACTCTCAGGGTCGCTCTCTCCTGAATTAGAGGTACTTTTCCCCTCAATTTCCCCGCCAACGAACGCTCTCACCTGCACCTTGCGCCATAATTTTCCAATAAAACTCCAACTACAGCCCGCCCTGTCTTAGTTCACCTTGGCAACGCCATAAGCATGCAATATTCGCAGATTGTGGAGTGTGAGCACACCCTTCCAGTCTTCCTTAGCCCGGGACCAAGCCTCGTCGTGCATCCCCCAGCTCCATATCGGCTGCCAAGCGCCATCCTCCCCTTGCTCCTGCAAGACATGCTTAAGGTTCGCTTCAATACTGCTCCTCAACCGAGCATGGTAGATGGAGTCGGGACGAGGTGCAGCCTGCAGCGGAAGCAGTCCGTAATCTTGCCATTGAGACGGATCTCTCAGCACACATCGTTCAACCATCTCATCGATGGCCGGCTTCACTTCCTCCAGCACGTCCGAAGGCACTCGCTCCGCGAACCTCAGCGCACATAGCAGCTCATGCATATCACTCCTGCTGGACTTCACTAGCAAGTACTCCACTGTATCTCTCATCACGCGTGACAGGACAGCCGTCGGCACGAGCTTCTCATACTCGTGGAAGAAGCCCGCAATCTCTATAGCCGGATTCCCCCAGCCGAAGTGACCTGAATTGTACTGCCACCACGGAGCATGAGGAGCGGATTCTACTGCCGCAGGTACAATCTCCCAGCCGTCAGGCAGCTTCCTGTCATACTCGGCAAGCAGGTAACGTATGGCACCTTGCACCAGCTCGGAGGAGTCGTCCATCCCAAGCTTGGACAGGTGTTGGAGAGCAACCGTGGTCGTAATGACAGTGGAATCCGCACACTGAATATCCGGCTCAAGTCCATGCCCGAAGCCGCCATCCTCATTCTGATACGCTGCAAGCGCAGAGAGAGCCTGAGCAGCGGTGCCGCCTTCGAATTCCCATGCGTACAGTGCACCTTCCAGCACTCTAGCATTCCGCTTCATATACGTTGCCGCGCGCGAATGCGCTTCCTCGCTCATCCTCACAATAGCCATAATGAACCTCCTCTATATTCAGTCCTCCCCTCCTCATTCGCCGTGAAGCAAGACTTCTCCTTCCGCAGACCTCCTCTCACGCCCATATCCACTCACTCCGATATTCATTCACTCCGATATTCATTCACTCAATATTCACTTATCCCGCCTCCACTCGCTCCTTGTCTCGGCCCATCACCATCTTCAGCTGATCGCGGTATATATCCGGTGTCAGCACATACAGCGTATCGCCGCCTTCCAATCTCGTGGAACCCCTCGGCGCAATGATCTCTTGCCCTCTGACTACCGCAATGATGAGACACTCCTCCGGCAGGGCAAGGTCTGCCATCGTCCTGCCAGCTCCTCCGCTGCCTGCCTCTACACGAACCTCCATCACCCTCTGCCCCGTTCGTCCTCTGGAGATCAGCTCGATCCGGTGCGGAATAATCTCCTTGTCCCCCTCCGACAAGCCCAGCTTGGTCATCAGCGGATTAATGGTGGAGCCTTGGATAAGTGCAGAGCTTAGTACAACGAAGAACACCACGTGGAAAAGCAGCTGACCATTCTCCAGTCCCGCCAGCAAAGGATAAGTAGCCAGTACAATAGGTACGGCACCGCGGAGCCCTGCCCAAGCAATGACGACCTTCTCCTTAAGCGAGAATCTCGTGAGTAACAGGGATACGGCCACGGATACCGGCCTCGCTAGCAGCATAAGAACGAACGACAGTACGATGCCCTGCCAAGTGAATTGGAACAGTTCCTTGGGTGTCACAAGCAGTCCGAGCACGATGAACATGAGAATCTGCATCATCCATGCGAAGCCGGAGTTGAACCGGACGATCGGCTGGCGGCAAGTAAGCTGCGAATTGCCCAGCTTCATTGCCAGCACATAGACGGCGAGCAGACCGCTGCCGTGCAGCAGGGCTGTTCCGCTGTATACAAGCACCGCGAACCCGATTGCAAGTACGGGATACAAGCCGGATGACTCCAGGTGGATCCGGTTCATCAGCCATATCGCGGCCATTCCCACGAGCAAGCCTGCTGCAAGCCCAATGCCCATCTCCAGCACGAACCCCATGCCGAGCTTCAGATAGTTCGTATCCGGCTTCTCGATTAACTCGATTAGAGTAATGGTCAGGAACACCGCCATCGGGTCATTCGTACCCGATTCAGCTTCGAGCGTTGAGGTGATCCTCCGCTTGATATTTTTAGAACCGAGCACAGCGAATACGGCGGCTGCATCCGTCGAGCCCACGATTGCACCGAACAGCATCGCCTCCAGCCAATCCACTTGCAGGATGAGCTTAGCTGCGCCTCCGACGATGACCGTCGTGAGGAGGACGCCGATTGTCGCGAGAGACAGGGAGGGAGCTAGTACCTTGCGAACGTCGAACCACTTCGTCTGCATCCCGCCGTCGAATAGAATAACAATCAAGGCAAATATACCGAACAGCTGAGTGAGTGCGACATTCTCATACCCGATGAAGGGCTTAAGCAGCATGCCGACACCTACATAGAACACTAGGGAAGGCATACCAAGCTTCGCTGAGAATTTCGTCATCACGACACCGGTTATGAGCAGCATCGCGAGAATGAATACAAGAGTATCCGTTGTAAAAATCATGTCCTCCCACCCTTCTTATCTATGTATACCCTTAGATAGCGTTCGTTCAACCGCTAGGATCAGGTAATTTTACCCGGGAGGAGGGGGTGTGCTATAGTAATCTCACTTGGAGGGAGAGAGAGTATGAGACCGCGTATGATTGCTGGACTTGCTGTAATTCTAACCATCTATTCACTCATTGTATGGTATATCGGCTGGAACGGCTGGGTGTATGCCCGAACGCTGTTCGGCTGGAGCCACCTTCCCGTCTATACGAGCCTTGTCATTGTGATCGGCCTGTCTTATATCCTGGGGAGAATCGGTCAGAATAAGCCTATCGTCCGTCCTGCAGCACAGCTGCTTAAGCTGATAGGGTCTTACTGGTTCGCCGTTATCCAATATTCGGTGCTCGTGCTGCCGGCTGCCGATCTCGCAGCCTGGATGCTCAAGCTTGCAGGTGCTCCTAAGAGTATGTATATCGGGCTGATAGGCACCATTGTGCTTGCTCTGCTGAGCGCCCTGTTGATTAGAGGGTCATGGAATGCATGGAATCCAATCGTGCGGACTTATCGTGTGACGATACCGAAGGGTGCCGGGGAGCCCAAGTCTCTGCGGATCGGCGCTGCATCCGATCTTCATCTTGGCACGATCGTCGGCAATCGCCACCTGCGGAAGCTCGTCTCGGAGATGGAGAGGATGCAGCCTGACCTCATCCTGCTTCCCGGGGACGTCATTGACGATGACATTCGCCCCTTCATCCATCGTCGGATGGGCGAGGTCATCGGTGAGCTGAAGGCTCCGCTCGGTGTCTATGCCGTGCTTGGCAATCATGAATATATCGGAGGTCATATTGCGGAGTATACGGCCGAGATGGATGCGGCTGGGATTAGAGTGCTGCAGGATGAGCATGTACTCATTGATGACAGCTTCTACCTGATTGGCCGCAAGGACCGTGCAGCTCAGGGCTTCCGCGCTGGAGGGAGATTGTCTATCGCTGAGCTGCTGGAGGAGGTTCCGCACAAGGAGCTTCCACTAGTCATGATGGATCATCAGCCTTCTGATCTAACCGCAGCAGCTAATCTCGGCATTGATCTAACGCTGTCCGGGCATACGCACCGCGGGCAGATGATGCCGAACCATCTGATTACTAGGCGTATCTTCGAAGTGGATTGGGGTTATCTTCGCAAGGGTAATCTTCATGCCATCGTATCGTCTGGCTTCGGAACGTGGGGTCCGCCTATCCGAATCGGCAGCCGATCTGAGATCGTAGAGATTATTGTAGACTTCACCGGCTAAGGCTAGCGCCAGCGAAGGCCCATATAGTCCTTCACCCCTGGCCAGAACGCGCCAAGTGTGCGATCGAGATTCGAACTCTCATCCCTATGAATATAAGGAGGTCTGCTTCGGAAGTAATCAGCATGGCCTCCGATTAGCGGCACGACCAGTCTATCCTGAGGCGCATGCTTCAGCTGATTCCACGTCCATAGGCCTCCCCTTCCTCGAACAGGTCCCCCCCAGCTGCCGAGTCTTGTAATCGGATCCTTGCGCTTACCGGTGTTGTCGGCTGCCGCAAGATGGGTGACCGCTGCTTGCAGCTCGGGGCTTATTCTCACTCGAGGGGAACCAATCTGAATGATTCGGCAGTCTGGGGCAGCCCCCGCATCAAGCAGCTTAGCTGCGGCTAGATAGGCTGCAACTCCTCCCCCGCTATGTCCGATGAGCAGCAGCCCGCCTCCACGATACGAAGATTGAATGGCATGTACGACGGCTTCTGCTCTAGGACCATGCACCCCAGATCGGAATGAGAAGTCCCCGTACACCTCAGGTACCTGCCTCCACACTCTCCGCGTATGATCTCCGTATGGATCCATTCTATAGATAGCGGCATCCCATCCTTCCTCACGGCATCTTGCAAGCAGCGCCTGCTCCAGACTGAGGAAGAAGCCCGGCATCGTCGCTACGCCAGACAGCAGGTAGATATCAAGGATACGGCCTGACCCTTCGGAACCGCGGTTAGCACTCTCTGCGGTCGTTCTCATCTAATCTCCTAGTCCTCCTAACTTAATATACATGGATGAAAAAGGTAATAATGACAATGTCCTTGTAAAACTAACAAGAACATTAGATTACCCGCATCTTCCGTTGACAAATCTCCCCTATAGTCTTACAGGAAAGCATCCTACATTCTTGAGGAGGAATCATCAACAATGAAGCGAATGGGAAAAACAGCTATCGTACTTATGCTTGCCGCAGGTCTTATGGCTGGGCAAGCAGCAGGAGTCAGTGCTGCGACGGAGAAGGAAGATAAGGTCATTACAGTCGCTCACCGCGGGGCATCTGGTTACGCTCCAGAGAACACGATGGCTGCTTTTGAACAGTCTGTGGCTATGAAGGCCGACTTCCTTGAACTAGACGTACAGCTGAGCAAGGATGGCAGACTGGTTATCATTCATGACACGACCGTTGATCGCACGACTGACGGCACGGGTACTGTACGCTCTCTCACTTACGAAGAGCTGAGCCAGCTCGATGCCGGAAGCTTCTTCTCCCCCGCCTTCCAAGGCGAGAAGATCCCTACCCTTGAACAAGTGCTCGATGAGTATCGCGGCAAGATCGGAATTCTCATTGAGATTAAGGCTTCCTACCTCTATCCCGGTATTGAACAGAAGGTAGCCGACGCCTTAAGTGATCGTAATCTAGATAAGCCTAACAACGGCAAAGTCATCATTCAATCCTTCGAGACCGCTTCTGTTGAGAAGTTCCACAAGCTGCTTCCCGATATTCCGGTCGGCATTCTCACCTCAAGCGCCAATCAGTTGACCGACGAAGCACTGGCACAGTTCAGCACTTATGCCGATTACATTAATCCTAACCTTGCTTACATTAGTGAGGATCTTGTCAATAGAGTCCATGCTCTTGATATGGGAATCATGGCTTGGACGGTACGCAATGCGGTCTATGTCCAGCCTCTCCTGGATGCGGGAGTCGACGGCATTATTACCGACTATCCTGATTATGTGCCTCGCCACAGAGGATAAAAATGACTCGCAGCAGCTTAGAGCCTGCGGAAGATGCTGTACATCTTCCGCAGGCTCTCTATTGTGCAGCTGCTACTTCATATAGATGAATCGCTCACCTGGTGTGAACATATGGAACCGCTGCTCAGGGTAATGGCTGTACAGATAGTCAACGAAGTAGGCGGGATTCTCATCATTATGCGGGAATAGGCCGAAGTGCATCGGAATTAGCAGATCCGCTCCGATGGCCGCACCTATGTCGACCGCCTCCCGATAATTGGTATTCCCTGCAATACCCGACCCTCGGCGGACATAATCCCTTCCATTAATCGGAAGCATTGCAATGTCGGCCTGCTTCACTTGGAGCCAAGCGACCAGCTCCGGGAAGCCGATCGTATCACCGGAATGATACAGCCTGATGTCTCCAAGGCTAAGCACATAACCAAGATAGAGATGCTCCCCTTCTTCATTCTGTTCCAGCTGCTCATGCATCGCCGCATGGGCTTCAAGGGAGAGGTCTCCGCTTAACTCTACTATCTCCAGATGAGATATTCCAATAAGCTGCTCCTCACGAATGCCCCAGCTGCGAATTAAGGAGAGATGAGCTCTTGGCACAATGAACTTCGTCTGCTCATGACGGCTGAGCGCCTGCAAGGTCTGCTTATCCATATGATCCTCATGATGATGGCTAATGATGACATAATCAATCTCTTCGCAATCCTCGGGCGCTAACGGAGACACGAATCTGCGCGACCATGGCTCTCCCGCCAGCTCGAACACCCAGTTCGTCAGATAGGGATCGAACAATATCTTCGTCTCCCCGTACTTCACCAAGAAGCCTTCTTGACCGAGCGCCCATAGCGCAAGAGCATGATCCGGCAGCCTGGTCTCACGAATCTGCTGCATGAGCGCAGGTCCGCTGTTGTAGGTTCGCATCCTATTCACCCACCAGCTCACGGACTGTCGACAGGAAGGCAGACATCTCTTCGTCCGTTCCAATCGTAATCCGCAAGTAGTTGTCAATTCGCGGCTGATTGAAGTAACGAACGAGGATTCCTCTCTCCCCTAGCTGTCGGAATAGCTCTTGGGCAGGCTTACTCGGATGAGAGACGAATACGAAGTTAGCCATAGAGTCCACCACATGGAAGCCTAGCTTGGTTAGCTCAGTAGAAGTGCTCTCTCTAGTAGATATGACCTTCAGCCTCATCTCTTGGAAGTAAGCCTCATCCTCATAGGCCGCAGCTGCTCCAGCAAGGGCAATGCGATCGATCGTATAGGAATTGAAGGAATTCTTCATACGATTCAGTCCTTCGATGAACTCCTCGCTGCCAAGAGCGACTCCTACCCGCAGCCCTGCGAGTGACCGAGACTTGGAGAGCGTCTGCACGACGAGCAGATTAGGGAACTCATCAATCAGCTTGACTGCCGACTCCCCGCCGAAGTCAATATAGGCTTCATCAATGATGACTACTTGATCCAAGCTGCTCTTCAGCAGCTCGCGGAAGTCATCTGCTGGTATGCCCTTCGACGTAGGCGCGTTCGGGTTCGGAATGACGATGCCTCCATAGCTTCCATTCATGAATGGCTGCAGGGGCAGGCTGAAGTCCTCCTCGAGCGGTATGAGCTCAGCCGGAATATTGTACAGCTTCGCGTACACCTTGTAGAAGCTGTAGGTAATGTCGGCGAAGGCTACTGGCTTGGCAGGGGAGAAGAAGGCTCCGAAGGCGAAGGCTAGAATCTCATCCGAGCCGTTGCCGACGAACACCTGCTTCGGTGATACGCCATAATACTTAGCCGCGGTGTGAACGAGATGGTCGCATGTTGGATCAGGATAGAGCCGAAGATCGGCGCCTACAGCAGCCTTCATCGCTTCGACAGCCTTAGGTGACGGAGGGTACGGATTCTCATTCGTGTTCAGCTTAATATACTGCTTGTCCTTCGGCTGCTCGCCGGGTACATAGGGGGTTAAGGCGGTAATGGTCTCATTCCAATACTTGCTCATGCAGGGAATTGCTCCTCTCCATTAATTGAACCGGTTGTCTATTCGAGATCGTATCATAGATGAACAGTCAATGTCATCAAACATCCAGCATCCGCTGCTCGAGAGGAGATACCTATAAGATGAAGCTGAATTATGAAGAGCTGACAACGATTGAGGAATGGAATGAGGTGCTCCGCCACTCGGATAAGGAGCCTGTGCTCTTGCTCAAGCACAGCACGGCTTGCCCGATTAGCGGAGCGGCTTATGGAGAGTTCACTGTCTATGCACGCAAGCCGAAGCGGAAGCTGTCGTGTGTCATGGTCAAGGTCATAGAGTCCCGATCTGTATCCAACCAGATGACAGCGGACTTAGGCACGAAGCATGAATCACCTCAGATCTTCCTGATCCATCGCAGAGAGGTGCTCTGGCATGCCTCTCACTGGACAATTACGTATGAGCGGATCGAACAGGAAGTCAATTCTAGGCTTCGGGCTTGAGCGGTGGATAGAGGGCCGAGCTTGCTGCTGAGCGCATTGCTACCCTCTGCTTCCTCCCGATATTTTCCTCCTATAACTTGAGGAAGCTAAGACGAAGTACACAGTCTGCATGAAGGCATAGATGCCAATGATGACGAACGCATAGGCCCAATATGAGCTGCCCATCAGATTGTCCAGCGTCTGCATGGCGAACAGGGCATGTACGGAGCCAAGCAGCACAGGCAGATAGAACACGACGGCAATCTGCGAGGTAACGATTCTGCGAATCTCCCTTCCCGTCATCCCGATTCGCTGCAGTGCCTTGAATTGAGCGATATCCTCCTGCAGCTCGGTGAACAGCTTGAAGTAGATCATGCTCCCCGAGGCGACGAAGAAGAGCAGAGAGATGAACAGGCCGATGAACAGCGTGAGGGCGATGGTCTGCTTGGCATCCGCGTAGTCAATGCTTCGCTGAACACTGTATTGCATCCTCAACTCCTCCGGCAACTGCTGCTTAAGCTTAGCCATCGCATCTACAGCCTTCTCCCAGCTCACCAGCTCATAGCCGTATACGATGATTCGCTCCGACTCTGGCGTCTTCGCGAGCCAATCTTCGTACCTGGTATCATCAAGAACGATGAGTCCATACGCATAATCTATCTTATTCATCACTTCACGGTTAAGCGTGCTTGTGATAGGAAGGGACATGACCTCTCCGCCCACAGTTACCTCCAGCTTAGCGTCACTGTAGTCCTGCTTATCCCATTGGCTGATCACCAGTGCAGCCTGTTGCGGCTGCAGATTCGTTGTGCTGATGGATTGCTGGTCTGCCATCACGTTATAATCACTCTCAGATACGAACAGAAGCTGGCGACTCGGATACTCTATGTTCCCTACATTCGTATCTATGCTTGCCCTGCCCGCCGGAATGCCAATCAACTTAAGCTGATGCTTAATGTCCAACTCTTCCGCCTTGAGGAACTCCTCCAGCTTCTCCGGCTGGATTACCTCATGAACGCCCTCTCCCTTCTCCGTGAAGGCGATCGTGTAGGGAGATATGCGCACTGCATTCTCCTTGCTGTTCACCTGCATAATGTATACCGCTCCGGATGCTGTCAGAATGACCGCGCTCAGCAGCGTTACGATGAACAGAATCCTCGCGTTATCCTTCATCTTGTAAGCAAGCTGAGAGAGGGTCAGCATATTCGTACGGTCATAATAGATAGCCTTCCTCCTCTGCAGCCCGCGTACAATGAAGATGCTGGCTTGTGTATACAGGAAGTAAGTACCCACGCAGACTAGAGCTAATATTGGCAGCGCGTATACATTGAAGGTAACACTGCTTATATCGACAGCCAGGTAGTAGCCTCCACCCAAGCACACCGCTGCAAGCAGCGACAGCCATGGAGAATACTTCGGTGCAGATCTCGGCTTGCGCGACGCCCGAATCAGTTCGATAATCTCCGATCGCCCGGTGCTAAGCGACGTTACAATTGCAATGACCAGGAACATGGCCAGGAATCCTCCAGCTGTCAGACCGATAGCAGGCAGCGGAGCAGCGAAGGCGATGGAGGAACTGCTGCCGAGCAACACACCAATGGCCATGAAGAACAGCTTGCTGAGGAGCATGCCCGCCGCAATGCCTGTCCCGATGGCTAACATTCCAATTCCGATCGTCTCATAGATTACAAGCTTGCGAAGCTGCAATCTCGTCATGCCGAACAAGCTTAGCAGGCCGAATTCCAGCTTCCTTGTCTTCAAGAAGGCGGAAGTGGCATAGAGCACGAACAGGAAGGAGAAGATGACGATGACATATTCGCATAGCTCGAGAGCTTTTCTAACCTTATTCGCTCCAACAATGACACCGCTCAAGACATCTGGATGGTAGAGGAACGAGGCATAGATATAGAAGATGAGGACAGAGAATACACTGCTGAGGAAGAACGCGCTGTACGCTCTCCAGTTGCCCCGAATGTTGGACATGGCAAGAGATCGGAAGTTCATTCGAAGCTCCCTCCCAGCAGACTGAGAGAGTCTAGAATCTGTTGGAAGAATGCCTGTCGGTTGCTCCCGCGCCGAAGCTCGGAGAAGAACTTCCCATCCTTGATGAACAGAATCCTCTCACAATAGCTCGCTGAGAACGGGTCATGCGTAACCATCAGAATGGTCGCCCGCAGCCGCTCATTCATATCCTTCAGCGCGTCCATGGCGTCCTTCGCCGACTTGGAATCGAGATTGCCCGTTAGTTCGTCCGCCAGCACGATAGACGGCTGATGAATAAGCGCCCTTGCAATAGCAGCCCGCTGCTTCTGTCCGCCGGACACCTCATACGTACGCTTGTCCATAATACCCGTGATGTGCAGCACGTCTGCTATGGCTGCAGCCTTCTGTTCAATCTGCTTAGGAGCCATCCCATCCAGTACAAGCGGCAGGATGATATTCTCCTTAATGGACAAGGTATCCAGCAGGTTGAAGTCCTGGAAGACGAACCCCAGCTCACGTCTCCGGAACATAGCCAGCTTATTCGCATCAAGGCGGGTCGGCTCCACCCCATTAATCTCGATGACGCCAGACGTCGGACGGTCAATGGTGGAGAGCAGATTAAGCAGAGTGGTCTTCCCGCTCCCCGAAGGCCCCATGACCCCTACGAATTCCCCTGCCTCAATCGTTAAGTCGATATCCTCCAGTGCCTTGTAGGACACATTCCCCTTGCTGCTGTATACCTTGCTGAGTCCTTGCGCTTGCAATATGCTCATTCCTATATCCTCCCTTAGTAGCTGCTCTGAATCACTACCTGTAGTATATCGCCGCTTGGAGGAGGAACCCATCGATTACCGTTGCAATTGCCGCCCCGAACATTACAGAGTTGTCACCTAACCATCACTTATGAAGACTAGTGGTCTCGAATACGAGCTTCACCCTCGTCCCTCTCCCCCTCTCAGAGGTCAGCGTCAGCTCATGCCCCAGCTTATCGCATACTTGCTTCGACAAGTAGAGCCCCATGCCGGTTGACTCTCTGCCCGTTCGACCATTCTCCCCGGTATAGAAAGGATCAAACACACGTGGCAAATCATGCGAAGGGATGCCAGCTCCTTCGTCCTCCAGCTCGAGCACAGTCCCTCCGCTGGGCAGGGAGTGCAGGGCAATTCGGAGCTGCTTCGCGCCCTCCTTGCCTTGTGAGTACTTAATAGCGTTGCTGATCAACTGATTAAGCACGAAGTCCAACCACTTCTCATCACTCTGAACGACCGCTTCTCCTTGAATACTAGGGTAGATTGCATGCCGGATGAACAGCCGCTTGTGCCGATTGACAGCCGTTCGAATCAACTCATGCAGCGGGAGCTGCTTCGGATGGACATCCATCTCGAACTTGTCCAGCCTAGCTGCTGTAAGCATCATCTCCAGACCACTCGTGAGGCGCTCCGTCTCTTCAGCTACGCTTGTCCACGCAGCCCTGACAGCCGAATCTTGCTGCAGTCCAAGCTCTTCATGCTGCCCTTGTTGAGCGAGCAGGTCGATGACCGATACGGGGGTCTTCATATGATGAACCCATTGCATGATGAAGTGGTCTCGCAGCTCCTGCTGCTTCCTATATTGCCTCAGCTCGTTCAGGTAGCTGCTGTGCAGCTCCGTTAACAGATGCTGAACAGCTTGCTGCTCCCTCGTTCCTCCGGAGGGGACTAGTGCTACTTCCTTAATTCCCTGATTAGATGCTAACGCTTCGTCTAGCTGCTTGAAGAAGGGGCGCCTCCACACATAGTCCAAGACAAGCCACAGGATTAGGAGGCTACCCGATAGAATCAGGTAATACCAGATGGTCCCGGTATCTACCATTCGATCATATCTCCATCGCTCCAACAGCAGCAGTCCTATCGCCAAGCCCGCTCCCAGTACATATACCGCTATGTACAGCAGTCGATCCCGAATATAATTCCCCAGCTTCATCTTCTCTCTCGGCCTTCTCTAGTAGAATGGATGTTGAGCTTGTACCCTATGCCCCGCACCGTCTCGATCGCCCCTTCTAGACCTAGACCATCAAGCTTCTTCCTAAGCCTTGTCACATTCACCGTCAGCGTGTTGTCGTCGACGAACTGAACATCATCCCACAATGCCTCTAGCAGCTTGTCTCTGGATATGACTTCACCAGCTGCTTCAAGCAGACAGCCTGCGAGCAGCTGCTCATTCTTCGTGAGCTCTACCCGCTCCTCGTTCCATTCCAGTTCGTTACGATTCAGATAGAGCTTAAGCCCGCTTGCTTCTACTACGGATATCGATCCAGCTGTCGTCGAAGGAGCATATTCCCCGTAAGCTCTCCTTAAGACGCTCTTCACCTTGGCCATGAGCAGGTCCAGATGAATCGGCTTGGTCACATAGTCGTCTCCGCCATTCTCAATCGCCATGACCTGGTCCATCTCTCCCGCACGAGCGGAGATGAAGATGATCGGCACATTCGACCTGGATCGAATCTGTCTGCACCAATAATAGCCATCGTAGTAGGGAAGATTAATATCCAGCAGCACGAGATCAGGACTGGTCCTCTCCAGCTCTTGGGTAATCTCATTGAAGGAAGGCGTTCGATACGCGTCGAAGCCGTATCTGGCAAGGAACTCCTGCAGAATAGTACTAATCTTCTCATCATCTTCCACAATCATTATGCGATACATAGCCGGCTCCTTCTGTATGGTTATCGTTCCCAGTAAGCACAAAAAATGCCCCCGATTGCTCGGAGACATCTCTTAAACTGTTGTTGAATTAGCTCATCTGCTTGATGAATTCCGCTTCCAGCTCAGGCATATGCTTGTTCGCGCACTTGCAGTAGTAGTCCTTGCGGCATACCGGGCAAGGGAAGTTCAGCAAGCGGTTAACGTCCTTCAGCTTCCAATCTGGATCCTTCGTTAAGAAGAGACGGTACTTCGATTGGTCTACCGTTGTAACTACGTACTGGTAGAGCCCTGACTTCTCGTTCACATCCGAAGTCTGAATATGCTTAATCTCCGAGCTAAAGGCCATATTGGATTACCACCTATATTTGTGAATTTGACTTACGCAAGAATAGCTGTATTCCCCTCGATTGTCAAGGGCAGCCCCCTTGGTCAATCCTGTATCAGCTTAACATTCGCCGGCTTCGCTAGGCTTGCCCGCATCCGTTGCTGTCCGGAAGGAGGAGCCGCAGCCGCAAGTAGCAGATGCATTCGGGTTCTCAATGGTGAACCCTCCGCCCATTGCTGATTCCTTCCAGTCAATCTCTAGCCCATTCAAGTACTTGATGCTCTCCTGGTCTACAACGACCTTCAATCCGCCGGTTGCGCTTAGCTCTTGATCATTGTCATGCAGCTCATCGTCGAAGCCCATCCCATAGGAGAAGCCGCTGCAGCCGCCTTCCTTGACGCCAATTCGCAGGAAAAGGTTAGGCGTTTCTTCTTGCTCCAGCATTTCTTTAATTTTATCTGATGCCGATTCGCTAATTGCGATCATGCTCATCCCTCCATACCAAGATGGTAACATTCTTATAACTAGAATGATTCTTATCTTCTTCAACTATTATACTCCACTTCCCACGCTTGCTCAAGGGATGTCAGACTTTGTTGTTGCCCGTCTATACGATGAGGTTTATAATAGTTACAGCTTCTGAATCGGATAAGCAAGTTCTTTTTTTCACAAACTTAAGGATTCGGACTCACCTGAGATATAAGGAGGCCTCCGGTATGAACGTCGTTACATCAGCCGAGAGTACACGCATGCAAGCAATACAGGAGAAGGTTCGGCGCGGAGAGCGTCTGACGCTTGAGGACGGCGTCTTCCTCTATCAATCGGACGACCTGCTCACCATAGGCCAGATGGCCAACGAAGCGAATATGCGCAAGAACGGCAAGAAGGTCTACTTCATCGAGAATATGAGCTTATACTTCACGAATGTGTGTGAAGCTCATTGTGCGTTCTGCAACTTCCGCAAGGACGAAGGGCAAGACGGGGCTTACACGCTGACTGGCCAGCAGATGATTGAATATGTGGAGCAGCATTATCACCCAGGCGTGAGGGAATTCCATATTGTAGGCGGACATAACCCGAACGTACCGTTCCAATACTATGTAGACTCCCTGCGGGCGCTTAAGGAGCGCTTCCCGGAAGTGACACTGAAGGCTTACACAGCGGCGGAGATTGACTTCTTCTCCCGCATCAGCGGTCTGAGCTATCGCGAAGTGCTGCAGGAGCTGATGAAGGCTGGCCTAGAGTCGCTGACTGGCGGCGGAGCAGAGATTCTGTCGGATCATTATCGGAAGAAGATGCGTGTAGACAAGGCAGACGTTACCCAATATCTGCAAGTGCATCGCACCGCCCATGAGCTTGGTCTGCGTACCCATACGACGATGCTGTACGGTTCGATTGAGACGCATGAGGATCGGGTTAGACATCTTATACACCTTCGCGAGCTGCAGGATGAGACGAATGGCTTCCTTGTCTTCATTCCGCTCTCGATGCAGCCGATAAGTCCTAAGGCAGGCATTCGCCGCCGCAACTCGGCTTATGAGGATCTTAAGACGATTGCCATCTCACGATTAATGCTTGATAACTTCCAACATATCAAGGCTTACTTCATTAATATCGGCGTTCAGCTGACCCAAGTTGCCCTTACGATGGGAGCCTCTGATGTACACGGCACCATCGTGAAGGAGAAGATCTCTCATGCGGCCGGAGCATTGACGCCTGAAGGCATCACACGCGAGGATCTGATCTGGCTCGTCAAGGGTGCTGGGCGGACTCCAATCGAGCGGGATACGTTCTATAATGAAGTGAAGGTATACGAATAACGTCAGCTTGAGTAATCCCTTGGCTTAGGGCATATATTAGCCACAGTACATTAACATCTAGAGTTGTGAGTGAGGTAGAGAACTGATGAAAAAATTCGTCGTGCTCGGCGGAGGATATGGTGGATTATCCCTCGTCAATGAGCTGCTTGAAAAAAACTTAAGCAACGATATTCAAATTACGCTAATAGACCGCATGCCCTTCCAAGGGCTTAAAACCGAATACTATGCGCTGGCAGCAGGAACGGTGTCCGATCTGGAGCTTAGAGTGAAGTTCCCGGTGGACCCTCGCCTGCAGCTCACTTACGGTGAAGTGACCGATGTGGATATGGATGCGAAGCTTATCCATCTGGAAGGCCAGGACCCGATCTCCTATGATTGGATGGCTATCGCCCTAGGCTGCACGGACCGCTTCCACGGTATTGAAGGAGCAGAGCAATATGCCACAAGTATTCAGACCTTCTCCGCAGCCAGGCATACCTACCAGCTGCTGAATGATACGAAGCCATATGGGCAAGTTACGATAGTGGGCGGGGGATTAAGCGGAGTTGAGGTTGCAGCCGAGCTGCGTGAGAGCCGCAGTGATCTTAACATTCGCATCATTGACCGCGGACCTAGCATCATGTCTGCCTTCCCAGGCAAGCTGCAGACGTTCGTTGCCTCGTGGTTCAACGAGCATCACGTGGAGATGCTCGGCAACGTATCGCTCAATAAGCTCGAGCAAGGTGCGCTGTATGATCAGCGTTCAGGGGATACGATCTATACCGATGTCACGGTATGGACGGCCGGTATTCAGCCGGTGCCGCTCGTTCAGCGGATGAATCTGCCGAAGGACAATCAGGGAAGACTGATTATTAATGAGCATCATCAGCTGCCTAGCCATCCCGAAGTATTCATCGTGGGAGACTGTGCTTCCCTGCCGTTCTCACCGAGCGGTCAGGCAGCAGGGGCGCAGGGCAAGCAAGTAGCAGAGGTCATGCATGCCATATGGAATGACCGGACACCAAGGCTATCCCGCATTCAGCTTAAGGGAGTACTTGGTTCGCTTGGGAAGAAGAGCGGCTTCGGCCTCATGGGCAGTACCGCCTTAATGGGACGTGTGCCCCGTCTCATCAAGAGCGGTGTATTGTGGAAGTCGAAGCGGCACTTCGGATAGTATTGGCGAGTGGAGATAATAGTGCCTTGTACACTTGTCAGCTCACAGATCGTCAATGAGCCTGTCTAATGCTTCCCGGTCGGCTTGCTGCTGATCCACCGAGGATAAGATCTTGTCATACAGCTGATCAACTGACTCGGCAGAGACGATGGTTCCATCCACGAGCGCGAAGGGAAGCATATAGCATTCTCCGCAGTTGCCCAGGCAACCGTACTCGATGACGTCGAACCGTTCGTCCGCCTCCAGCTTTTTCATGATGTTATCAGTTCCGTGATGCATGTTACTCGCACAGAATTCTATGGTAGGTTTTAGGATCATAATGAATCTCCTTGCCTTACTTAAGTTGATATCCATTTTCAATTAAGATACTTTGTATTATAATAGGTTAGAAAGGAGATGATTGCAATGAGTGAAAGTATCCAAGACACAACGATGTACGATGAGGTACTGGATGTTCTAGATAAGCTTCGTCCGTTCTTGCAGCGCGACGGCGGCGACTGTGAATTGGTTGATGTAGAGGATGGCATCGTGAAGCTTCGCCTGCTAGGTGCATGCGGCAGCTGCCCAAGCTCTACGATTACCCTTAAGGCCGGTATCGAGCGCGCGCTTCTTGAAGAGGTTGAAGGCGTACAAGAGGTCGTTCAAGTATTCTAATTGCTGGCAGAGCTACCTTGAGCTCCTCCGCATAAGCAAAGAGTCTTACCCGCTAAGCTTCAGGCGGGCAAGACTCTTTTTTTGTCATAATATTATTGCGTATCGGATCGAAGCCGCCCGTTACGCTAACGAGGTTGCCCGTAATGAAGTCAGAGCGCGGATGACAGAGGAACACAATGACTCTGCCAACGTCCTCGCCAGCACCCGGCCTTCCAACCGGAGACTCTGGATCAATCAAGCTGGCAGCCTGTTCGATCGACATCTCCTTATGGTCTCCCCTAATATCCCCGGGTCCAATCATATTAACGGTAATGCCATAGGGCGCTTCCTCCACCGCCAGCGTCTTGGTGAAGGAGACGAGTCCCGTCTTCGCAGCGGCATAGACCGCCCTGTGCGGCCAAGCGCGGGCTTCAGCAGCGTGACCGAAGCCGAAGTGGATAATCCGTCCCCAACGCCTCGCTCTCATGCCCGGAAGGAGCCTGTGGTCGAGCAGCATGACACCGAGCAGATTGCCATTCACGAGTCTCGTAATCTCTTCGGCCGAGTAATCGACGAATAACCGGCGTTCCCTGATGAACGGCCCCGCGTTATTAATTAGAATATCAATTCCCGAAGGACTCCATTCCTCTGCGCGGGCAGCCAGCTCCTCTACCCCGTCAGCTGTCGAGATATCGGCCCGAATCGCGATAGCCCGCACGTTCATGCCGGTAAGCTGCTGCTGCAGCTCCTGCGCTTCCACTTCACTATGTAGATAATTAATAATAATGTCGCAGCCCTCGGCAGCAAGCTCTAACGCAGCCCGCTTCCCCAGTCCCTTAGCGCTGCCTGTTATTAATGCGGTTCGGCCTCTGAGCACAGGCGATATCCCCCCTACGCCTTCCTACTTCAAGGATGGCGAGAGCTGCTTCGTCATATAGTCATAGGACAGATACACCGACTCGATGACGAGCTGCAGCCCTTCGCTTAAGTCAACCATTTGAGCCTCGATATTTTCCAGCAGCACAGCTTCCCCGTACGTTCTGTGGCTCTGCACGAGATCATCCTGCATCTCGGAGTTCATGTAATGGATCTCACTGTTGCGCCGCTTGCGGAGTCTGTTCGTAACTTCCTTCTTGCTCTCCTTCAGCTCATTAAGCCTCCAAGTAAGCTCCGTATGCGCATTCTTCTCTCTCATTGTACGCAGAACCGTGAAGTAAGAGAAGTGCGGCTTGATTCGTTCCGTATGCATCTGCAGACTATCGTTGAGGAGCGTACCCAGCTTGTCGAGCATGGAGAAGATGCGGATGAAGGCGTTTTTGTCAAAATAGACGTAGCGATAGTAATCCATCTGCTCTTCCTCTCCCATATTCGCCAGAACAGCGGACTTCACCTTCCTGCCGAATCGCCCCGCCGCATAATGGCTCTGCTCCAGCTCATCGAGTGAAGCAAGCAGACCGCGAGTCCAGATCTCATAGGTGCGAAGCTTATGATCGACATCTTGGCCTGCAGCCACACGCTGATGAAGCGTGGAGGCGAACTGCTCCATGATGCGGAAGGTGTCCGCCAGCCTCCCTTCCGGTATGCGGGGTGGTTCATCCAGCAGCAATCGCAGCATCCTGCTCCTCCTCTAGTCTTAGGCTAATACTATAGTGTACCCCGCATATCGGCAGCTACTACTGGAAGTATTCGCTCCAGCGTCCGTCGACCAGCTTCACGATATCCTCGCGCGGGAACAGCTCATCCGGATAACCCGGCTTCATGCGGGCATCGATGACGATTGGAAGCTTGTAGCCGAAGTGATGGCGCTGAATCTCCGCACCTGCATAGATATCATCTGCTGGATTGAAGCGTGTGAATACGGTCCAGAGGAACGGGGTCTGCGCTCTTGCAATCTCAGCATCGTCAGCTAGTATGACTAGCGGCCACTGCGTGCCTCTCGCGGTCAATCTCTCCAGCAGACGCTCTGCCAGAGCCGGCTCCGCTTCGTAGGCTGCACCCGATACGACTAGGCAGCCGCGGCAGTAAGGAACAGCCGCTGTAATCTCATCAATCGGTCCTTCTTCATAGACAGCCGGAAGCTCACGCACAGGCTCTCCGACGCCGAGCAGCACACCCTTACTGCCATGGTTAAGCTTGCCGCTCGTATAGTCGAGCGTATCATGGGACGTCTCATCGAAGATGAACAGGTCCTTGCTCGGCTGGAAGCGCTCAAGCACCGTCTCCAGCAGCGTATGGAAGCTGGACAGCTGAACGGGCTGGTCGGTCAGGATGAGGAACTTCGTCAGGCGAAGCTGACCTTCGCCAAGAATGCGGAAGGCGGTCGACAAGGCTTCCCTTGAATATGCTTCTCTCACTACAGCTGCTGCCAGCGCATGCACGCCCGTCTCTGCATAGGCCCACAGGTCCTTCACACCCGGCATCGCCATCGGGAAGGCAGGTGACAGCAAGCGCTGCAAGTATTCGCCAAGGTAATAGTCTTCTTGGCGAGGCTTGCCGACAATGGTAGCCGGGTAGATGGCATCCTTCCGATGCCATACATGATTCACATTGAATACAGGGAAGTCATGCGTTAACGAGTAGTAGCCGAAGTGGTCGCCGAACGGCCCTTCCGGACGTCTCACATGCGGCGGCACGTTGCCGGAGATGACGAACTCCGCCTCCGAAGGTATGCGATGGATACCATATGGATCGGTTACAACCGGGAGCTTGCTCCCTGTAATGAGAGATGCCAACATAAGCTCAGGAAGACCTTCCGGCAAGGGTGCAATCGCCGATGCAATTAGAGCCGGCGGACCGCCTAGGAACACCGACACCGGCAGCGCTTCATTCCGCTTCTCTGCCTCGTGGTAATGGAACCCTCCACCCTTATGTATCTGCCAGTGCATGCCTGTCGTGGAATCATCGAAGATCTGCATCCGGTACATGCCGAGGTTATGCTGCTTGCGATGCTGCGGGTGCTCGGTATAGACGAGAGGCAGCGTGACGAACGGTCCACCGTCCTCCTGCCAGCTCGTAATCGCCGGAATGCCTGCCAGCGGCTTGTCCTTCTTCGCAACCTGCAGCACAGGAGCGCTGCCCGCAGGCACTTCCTTAAGACCTACCTTCAGCATCTCCCAAGCCAGATTCTTCTCTCCCCAGATCGCGCTGAAGGTGGGCGGCATAATCCGGTCTACCGCTCCAATAATCTGCTTCACCAGCGCTTCCGGTCGCGGTCCGAAGGCTAGATCGACTCTTCGGCTCGTCCCGAACATGTTCGTGAACACAGGGAAGCTGCTCCCCTTCACATTCGTGAAGAGAAGAGCAGGCCCTTCGGCGTCGATGACGCGTCTATGAATCTCGGCAATCTCCAGATAAGGATCTACAGGTGCCTCAATAATCTTCAAGTCGTTCTCTCTCTTAAGCAATTCGATGAATTCACGCAAGTTGTGTAAGCTCAACCGTGTCTCCGTCCTTCCTGAAGCCGCTTGGCTCGAATCGTCATATCAATTAATAAGCCGAACAAGCCTGTAATGATGACATTATGCAATAAGTTCGTGAAGATGAACCATTCCTCGTTGCCGATCGTCGCGGTCAGCCAAGCACCGCTTAAGATCTGAGCGACTACGAGCGTGAGCACCCAGCCTGCGGGACGCTTCATATCCACTCCGCCGCTGCCGCTGACCCGTCTAATGTGAAGGTAGAGGGCAACGATCGCTAGCCCGAATATCATCGCCGCTACGCGGTGGATGAAGACGAACAGAGTCGCTCCTTCAAGTTCAGGAATGACTTCTCCGTTGCACAGCGGCCATCCCACACACCCTCCTGCTGAATCCGTATGGCGCAGGAAGGCGCCAATGTAGACGACCACATAACAATAGACCGTTGTTGCCAGCACGAACGGGAATACAGACCGCGGGACGGTCAGCGTCGTCGTATGAACGCCGCGCCTTGCTCTGCCTGTCCAGATGACGAGCAGCAGCGTGGCTGCTACGGCCAGCATCGAGATGCCGAAGTGGAGCGCCATGACAGGGGCTGATGTCGGCCATATGACCGCTGCACGTCCCATTAACGCTTGAACAACTGTCAGCACGAACGCCGCAGCAGCATAGATAATTGGCTCTCTATGTTTACGATAACCAATTAGAGTTGCAAGTAATGTGGCAACGACGAGCAGACCTTCTACCCCCGTTAAGAACCGATGAGAATACTCTATTAAGGATTCCAGCGACTTCGCAGGGATGAACTTACCATGGCATAGCGGCCAGTCCGTTCCACAGCCTTCGCCTGATCCGGTATTAGTTACAAGAGCTCCGCCTAATAGGACAAGGAGCATTCCGATGCAAGTGACAATAGCAAGTATACGATAACGGCGAGTTACCATCATGTCATTCCTCACCCTTCCCTTCAGTAATCACAACTCATTATATCTGATATGATTCGCATAAAGCCATGTTGAAAATGTGAAACTTCCCCCTGCGAATTCGAGTTGTGAACAAAACAAAAACCGTGCAGCCGGGAGTGTCCCGTAAGCCGCACGGCATTCATTCCTCTTAAGGATTAGGGAGAGCGCCCGCAACCGCAATCGCACGGTCAACGAACTGCTCAATCTCTTCTCTGGACTTGCGAAGCTTGCTGACGAACCGGATGAGCTCCACTCCTTGGCGGAATGCGATGAAGCTCGGAATACCTAGAATATTAAGCTCCGAGCAGAGCTCCGGCAGATCGTCCCGATCCAGCTCAATGAAGGACGCCTTGCCAGCGTAATGCTTCTCCAGGTCCGGCATGAAGGGGTCGATGAAGTGACAATCCGGGCACCAGGTTGTTTTGAATACAGCAATGGTGACCTCTTCCCTTGCAACAGCTTCGCGGAATGCTTCTTCCGTTAACAACTTCTCCATAAGCTCGTGCTTGCCTCCTTATTCAACTTCCCGTTCAATCGTAACATACCCGTAATCTTCCTCATCGTATTCGTCCCACTGCAGCTCAGCACCGAGCACCTTCACGAAGTCCTTCGCCGAGACATAAGTCGTGCTGTTAATCGTCGTCACCGGGAACGCCCACTTCTGCGCCTTCCCGTTCACGAGGACGGAATCGCTGCCGATCTTCATGCTGAGCGTCGTTGCTGTCGCATCGTCTACGACCTTAATGGCTCTTGTCTTCTTGTCGTAAGTGACCTTAGCGCCTAGCTGCTCAGACGTGCTGCGAAGCGGGATCAGGGTAGCTCCTGACGGAGTCAGGATTGGCGGGTGCGCATCGTCGGTCCATAGCATAATAGATTGTCGTCCAACGTGCAGCTTGTTCTTCAGTATATCATAGACCGTGGAATCGGAATCTGCCTGCTGCAGCAAGTCACGTCCATCCATGCTGAACATCTCTTCAAGGTCCAGCGCTTCCTTAGGCTTCGTTGGAGCTTCGGACTGGACAGAGCCGTTCACATTCCAGCGCTCGCTAGTCATAATGACCGTAACCCCTTCAAGCGGGGAGCCTTCTGTCAGCTCAGCGCCAGGCTTCACAGCCGCTTCAATCCGCTGCTTGCGAACATCCAGCTTGCTGTCCACATACAGGTCTGCCTTCATATACGTATCCTCTGTCAGAATCTCATCGAGCGGAAGCTCACCCTCCTCGCCCTCTTCCTCGGCCAGCTCCATCTCTTCCTTCAGTGACTCCATCATATCCATGACTTCATCCACTGTCTCCCGGATCGTCTCCTTCTTCGTAGGGGCATCCAGTTCAGGCTGCTCATAAGGATTCACTTCACCCGCTGCTTCGTACAGCTCGGGATGCTGCAGCATAATGTCGTAGATGCCTGTCAGCATCTTCTCCATACCCTTGCGGTCTGCGGACAGCGCCTCCACATAGGACTTCGCCCAGTCCCAGATGTCCATGCCCTTAAGTTCGGACTGAACATGCATGACCGAGACGGCTTCACCATGAATGGACTCTGTAGCCGGCTTCACCGTTAATCCCGCAGGATTAGGAAGGTGATGGATGGCATAACCGCTCACTTGATCAATAATCTCATGTCCGATGGCCGTAAGCGATGCTTCATCCAGCTCTGTCTCCCCAGCTGACTGAACACCTACCCCGACTTCAGCTCCAGCCATATTAATGAGCTCCTCGCCTGTCATATCCAGGACGAGCGGCTGCTTCACACCTTCAATCTCCATCACCATCAGCGTCTCCGACATGCTCATCTCGAAGCCGATATCGGTCTTGTCACCGAAGTAGATTCTACCTTGGAAGGAGGCATGCGTGGAATCCTGCATCTTCACATCCTTCAGCTCCAGCTTCACGTTCGCCATCATGCGAAGAAGCTCAGTCTCATCCTCGTCCATGTCTTCCATTAGCTCTTCATTCAGATGCAGCTTCAGCTCCATCGTCTCTGCTGCTTCCATGGACGTCACCTTAAGCGCATTTGCAATCATGCGGTTCAGGTCAAGTCCGCCTACTGCTTGGCAGCCGGCAACAATCAGCATCGTAACCACGAGCAGCCCAGCGACAACCTTATTTCTTCCCCCAATTTTTCTCAAAAAAGTGATACCCCTCTCTCAATTCCCTCATTTATGTAGTTCCAGCTTATTGTACATGAGGGGGGAGGAGGCTGTAAACGATTATCAGCGTTGCCGTATCTAACATAATTGTGAAGGCCTGCCCAATGACGGGCAGGCCTTCGTAATTAAAGTACATTAAGAAGAAGCTTGACGGCTTCCTCCAGGGATGAGCCTCATCACCTTGCCGAACAGCTTGCGAAGCGGTCCGGGGAAGGATTGGATGTCCTGCGGCGTAATCACTCGCAGCACAATGAGCAGTCCGACGTAGAGCGCTCCAACGACGAGCGCAGTCAGCCCTCCGGCTATGAGATAAGTTAGCTTATCCGGCCAAGCGCTGAGCAAACTCCTTAGACCATAATCGGTACCGAAGCCGGCAGCACTGGCGACCGCGATCGTAAGGAGATAAGCAGGCCAGCGTGTGCCAAGCACATTCAGCGCTACCCCTCGGCGAATCGCACGCAGATTAAGCCAGGAGATGGCGAGGAAGCACAGCGTGGATGCTGCGATCAAGCCGTATGCGCCCATCAGAGGGGCTAGAGCCAGACTTCCAGCCACCTTGATTGCGAAGCCAAGCAGCGTGTGCCTCATCGGCAGTCTTGCCTTGCCTAATCCGAACAGGATAGAATTCGATGTCATCATCGTAATCTGGAAGATGGTGCCCGCTGTGAGGGCGGCAACCAGCCCGCTTCCGGTAGTATTCGGGAAGAGGAAGCCTGTGGCAGAGGTAGCCGCAACCGTCAACAGCAGTGCGATGGGCACACCGGTGAAGACGACAATCCGCATAACCAGTGACGCTTGCCGCTGCACTTCCTTCACATTACCAACGGAATGAGCAGCGGAGATCGCCGGGATGATGGACTGACTGAGAGCTATAGCCAGTATAGGCGGAATGCCTGCCAGTGCAATTGCCTTCACGCTATAAGCATCATTGAACAGCTTGGCAACGGCATCGGATGTATAGAACCCTTCCGTCAGTCGCATGAATAATGAAGTATCGAATAAGTACATGAGATTAACTGTCATTGCGGTCACAACAATGGGGATAGACATGGAGAAGATCTCACCATAGATCTTCCTGAATGGAATCGTCGACTTCTCGAATCGAATGCTGCCAGCCTTGACCTCCGCGGCATCTTGCCTGCTGAGCTTATGGCCGTAATAGAGCATGACCGCCAGAGCTCCGATGCTGCCGAATACGCTGCCGAACGAT
This sequence comes from Paenibacillus sp. GCM10023252, assembly GCF_042653305.1. Classification (NCBI taxonomy): domain Bacteria; kingdom Bacillati; phylum Bacillota; class Bacilli; order Caryophanales; family Paenibacillaceae; genus Paenibacillus; species Paenibacillus sp. GCM10023252. The sequence continues at coordinate 67,559 of NZ_JBHSHW010000002.1, read as the reverse complement.
ACGGCCGCTGCTACCCAGCGGTCTCCCCAGCCCCAGTTAAGCACGAACAGGGCCAGACCTATACCGACGATAACCCGCATCACTTGCTCAATAATCTGAGAGATTCCGCCTGCAGACATCATCTGCCTGCCTTGGAAGTATCCTCTCATCATGGCGATGATCGGGAAGAGCAGCAGAGCAGGTGCGATAGCCCTAATGGAGGACGAAGCAATATCAATCTTAGCCACATAGGAGGAATACCATGGAGCTAACACATAGAGGATCACGGAGAGCAACAGGCCGGTGACGGCACCGAACACAAGGGCAGCCCTGTAGATGCGCTGCGCCTCCCCTGCTCTTCCTAGAGCATGGCGCTCGGATACCATCTTGCTAATGGCTGATGGAATGCCTCCTGTCGCAATGACGAGCAGCCAGAGATAGAGATTATTAGCCAGGGAGAAGGAGATCCCTCCGTCCTCTCCCAGCATATAGTCCATCGGAATCCGCTGGAACAAGCCCAGGAATCTGGCGACGAGAGCGGCTGCGGCGAGAATGAGCGTGCCCTTAAGTAATGAGTCCTTCTTAATCATAGTTGTGTTCGCCTCTCAGTCATCACACAAGCGGACGGGTCCCTGCCGGCTGCCTCACGCGCTAGTTACGCTGTGTGGCAAGCAGGCTTAAGGACGACCGTCCGCTTGTCATAATTACGATACCATACTAGTTAATTACCCTTGCTGCCAATCTGCTCGAGCGGCTGGTGGTTGCCGCGTACAGGCGTTGCCGCACCGGATGGAGCTGCCCACTTAATTCCGTTCTGAATGACCCGGAGCACTTCCGGGTTGTAATACGTCGGGTAGGTCTCATGGCCCGGACGGAAGTAGAATACCTTGCCTTGTCCGCGATTCCATGTGCAGCCGCTGCGGAACACCTCTCCGCCTTCGAACCAGGACACGAAGATAAGCTCGTCCGGCGCCGGAATGTCGAAGTGCTCGCCGTACATCTCTTCATTCTCAATCGTAATATATTCAGGAAGGCCCGCAGCTATAGGGTGAGCAGGGTTGACCGTCCAGATCCGTTCCTTCTCGCCTGCTTCACGCCACTTCAGATCGCAGCCAGTACCCATCAGCTTCTTGAAGATCTTCGAGAAGTGACCGGAGTGGAGCACGATTAGTCCCATGCCGTCCATGACCCGCTGATGAACACGGTCAACGATTGCATCCTCTACCTTGTCATGGCCCATATGTCCCCACCAGATGAGTACGTCAGTACTCGCCAGCACTTCCTCAGTCAGACCATGCTCGGCCTCTTCCAGCGTAGCGGTACGAACCTCGAAGCCGTCGCTGCCGATTCCTGCAGCCAGTGCTGCATGGATGCCGTCCGGGTATACGGCAGTTACTTCAGGATGAACCTTCTCATGCAGGTATTCATTCCATACGGTTACTCTAATAGTCATGCCTAATAATCTCCTTCTCAATGTCAGTTGAATTTAACAATCCATATGACGAACATAGCAATCATCGCCAGCTGCAGAACAATCTTCACAATCATGCTGGAGAAGAAGCCGATGACCGAACCGAATCCCACCTTGAGCGACTTGTTCACGTCCGAACCGGCTATCAGCTCTCCGATGACTGCGCCAACGAACGGACCAAGTACCAGTCCGAATGGCGGGACGACGAATGCCCCGGCTATGACGCCAATCGTACTGCCTATGATGGAGGCTCTAGAGCCGCCGAATCTCTTCACGCCCCAAGCGTTAACCGCGTAATCTGCTAGGAACAACAAGGCGACAATCAGCGTCTGAGTCGACCAGAATACCCAGCCGAACGGCTCGAAGGTGAAGAACCATCCATAGACGAAGAATGCTGCGTAGATCGCAAGCGCACCCGGCAAGATTGGGAAGATAGCTCCAGCCATACCGACGGCGAACAAGACAATGATTAGTATCCAGCCAATAATCTCCATCTATCCATTACCCCCTCAGCACGTGATGACGAATCACATCAGCGACCCCATGCTCTTGATTCGATAGGGTTACGACATCCGCCGCAGCCTTAACCGTATCCTGAGCATTGCCCATTGCAACTCCTAGTCCTGCTTCACGAATAGCTGCGATATCGTTCAGGCTGTCGCCGACCGCTACGACTTCGTCCATGGTGATCCCAAGCACCTCGCACAGCTCTCTGAGCGCGCTTGCCTTGGACACCCCGAGCGGGTTCATCTCCAGGTTCCATGGTGAGGAATTCGTAATCTCCAGCGCCTGCCATGACTCTACCTCTTCGAGAATCTGCTGCCGAACGGCATCATTCTCCGTATAATAGCCGAACTTGAGCCAGTGATGATTGTCGTAATCGTCTACGGGGTCGATCCACTTCTCCTTGTTATAGATGTCATCGGTAGAGTAGGCCCAATACCAGGGCTCTCCGTGCTTAAGCGCAAGCTCATGCATGCGCCTAATATCAGCAGCATTCATCAGTTCCCTGCGATGCAGCACATGCGGCTTCTGCCAGATCTCGCCGCCGTTCACCGTAATCATCGGAGTCTCCAGCTTCAGCTGCTCTGCATAAGGCAATGCGCTGCGGAAGCCGCGCCCTGTTGAGAAGCTGACGATAATCCCTGCATCCTGTGCACGCTGAATCCAGTACTGATTCTCTTCACTAATCTCGCTCTGCTCATTCAGGAGCGTCCCATCCATGTCCAGCGCAATCAACTTATAATCTCCCATGTAAGCCTCCTTGCTAGTCCTACAGCTATAATATCACAATCAGGCGGAGAGAATCCAAGCGATCAAGAGCTCTTCAAGCACAGCTCCTATTATAACGAATAGCGGTTGGCCGAGGTTACGCAATGTTGGTTAGTTTATATGGATATGTGAGAAGCGTACTCTCTTCAGGCGGGTTATATACAATAGAAGCAGCCCCTGGGGTCTATGTGACCCTCTGGAGCTGCTTCTATTCACTTCCTTAATTAACCTTGCTCTGCTGGGAGAGCCTTCGCTGCCGCAGCTTCTTCGCCGCAAGCCCGTGAGATGGCGAGAACAGGAGCGCCAGGACGAATAATAATCCTGCTGCGCTAACCATACAGCCAGCTATTGAAGCGTCCAGCAGGACTGCTGCTCCATAGCCGATAATCGTGCTTAGAATGCCGACCGCTACACTAAGCCCAATCATCATGCCGAGCTTGTCGGTCAAGAGATAGGCCGTAGATGCAGGAATGATGAGCATGCCGACGACGAGGATCGCTCCAACACTCTCGAAGGAAGATACGGTCGCCATGGAGACCAGCCCCATGAGCAGATAATGGAATAGAGCAACCGGAATACCGAGAGCCGCTGCCAAGGCGGGGTCGAAGGCGCATAGCTTGAACTGCTTGTAGAAGAGGCCTATGACCGTCACGATTACGAGCAGAGTGAAGCCCAGCAGCCATACCGCCTTCGGTCCCATATTCACACCGGACCACTCCCATGTGTTCCAATGCACATAGGCAATCTCGCCGTACAGGATTGCATCTTGATCCAGATGCACCTGTCTCGCGAACAAGCTCACGAGCAGGACGCCGACGGCGAACAAGGTAGTGAACACAACACCGATCGAGGCATCTGACTGTATCCCGCCTGACTGGAACAGCTGAATCAGGAAGGTCGTCAGCAGGCCGAATACGAGGGCCGCCGTCATCATGAGCAGCGAATCACGCGAGCCGCTCAGCAGGAAGGCAATGACGATGCCCGGCATAACGGAGTGGGAGATCGCATCACCAATCATAGCCATCCGGCGAAGGACGAGGAACGCCCCTAATATTCCGCTGCAGCTGGCAACGAGCGCGCCCGTCAGCAGAATCCAGAACTCACTCATGATGCAGCCCCTCCGTTCATCTTCTCCTTGCTAATCTGCAGAGTATCAGATGAGGCGAGGAATGACTTCCTCACCCGTGTACGAGCCAGACGCTTCGCAAGCAGCCCGCGCTTCGGACCGAAGCATACGGATAAGCTGAACAATACCGATGCCGTCAGCACCGTCAAGGGTCCAGTAGGCAGACTCGCAGCTGTCGAGGAGATTAACGTGCCTACAGCGCCGCTCACCGCTCCGAACACTCCGGAGATGATAACCATCAAGCTTAGCCGATCGGTCCAATAGCGAGCGGACACAGCAGGGGTAATGAGGAGGGCTGCCACGAGCACCACACCTACCGCCTGTATGCCGACTACGACGGCTACCACCATGAAGAACATGAGGAGCTGCTCGAGGAAGGCAACCGGGTAGCCCAGCCCCTTGGCGAAGCCTGGATCGAACGAGATGAGCTTGAATTCCTTGAACAGCAGCGTACATACCGCTATCATTAACCCGCAGACCACACTCATGGTCAGCACATCGGAGCCAATCATGGCTGCGGCCTGGCCGAACAGGAACTTATCAAGTCCACTCTGATTCCCGTAGTCGCCGTGCTGGATAAGGGTGAGCAGCACGATGCCGAAGCCGAAGAAGCCCGACAGCACGATGCCCATTGCCGCATCAGGCTTAATGCGTGTATGCCTCGTAATGATGCCCATCCCCATCGTAGCGACGACTCCTGCCAGACCAGCTCCAATCAAGAATACGAGAAGCGACTTCACCCCTGTCAGCATGAAGGCAATACATATGCCCGGAAGCGCCGCATGAGCCAGCGTATCTCCCATCAAGCTCTGCTTGCGCAAGTAGGAGAAGCAGCCGATTACCCCGCTGCTAAGCCCAAGAAGGGTGCAGCCGAGGAAGATCCACTGCATATTAGGATCACGTAATAACGAGAGCAGCTGTTCCATGACGAGTCACCCCTTCCTGCCGGCCGAAGAAGAACCGACGCTCCGGTCAAGGAATGCTAATCGTCCGCCGTACGTGCGCTGCAGCTGATCCTGCGTGAATACCTCAGGTGTTGGTCCGAAGGCTTGCAGCTCTACATTGAGCAGCATGACGGAGTCGAAGTAATCCTCAACCGTAGCGAGATCATGATGGACGACGATGACGGTCTTGCCCTGCCCCTTCAGCTCTTGCAGCAGCGTAATAATCGCCTTCTCCGTCGCCGCATCAACCCCTGCGAACGGTTCATCCATGAAGTACAGCTTCGCGTCCTGGGCAAGCGCCCTGGCAAGGAACACTCGCTGCTGCTGACCTCCAGACAGCTGGCTAATCTGCCGCCCTGCGAAGTCAGCCATCCCGACCTTCGATAAGCATTCCATCGCGATGGCCTTCTCCTTGGATCTCGGGCGTCCGAACCATCCTAGATGGCCATAGCGCCCCATCATGACGACATCGAGCGCATTCGTCGGGAAGTCCCAGTCAACCGACTCCCGCTGCGGGACATACCCCACCAGCTTGCGCTGCTCCTTGTAGGGCTTGCCGTATACGAGTACTTCGCCGCTGAGAGCTGGCAGCAGTCCAAGCGTCGCCTTCATGAGCGTAGACTTGCCTGCTCCATTCGGTCCAACTACCCCGATCAGCTCGCCTTCCTTCACATGGAAGGATACGTGCTTCAGCACAGGCTTCTTCTGATAGGCGACACTCAGGTTCTGTATGCTTAATGGAGATATGGCTGATGCTGCCACAGAGTCCATACCGTCAACTGCTGCTTGTGTAATCATGGTTGGTTCCCCGCCTTCTTATCCTATTTCAACGCGTTCACTATCGTATCTACATTATGCTTAACCATCCCGATATAAGTGCCCTCAGGCGTTCCTGCATCTCCCATCGCATCGGAGAACAATTCTCCGCCGATGGTCACTTCATGTCCGAGCTTCTTCGCGCCTTCAATGACGGACTCGATCGACTTGCGAGGGACGGAGGATTCAATGAATACCGCCTTGATCTTGTTCTCGACGAGGAAGTCACGCAGCTCGGAGACGTCCTTCGACCCGTATTCGGACATGGTGTTCATCCCCTGAAGCCCCATCACCTTCATCCCGTATTCGTCACCGAAGTACCCGAACGCATCATGCGCGGTAACGAGAATACGGCTCTGCTCCGGAATGAGGCCAACTTGTGTGCGTACGTACTGATCGAGCTCTTCCAGCTTAGCCATGTATGCAGCCGCTCTGTCCATATAGACTGACTTGTGAGCTGGATCCTTCTCCACCAATGTATCGCGAATGACTTCTGTAGCCGACATCCACAGCTTCACGTTGAACCAGATATGAGGGTCATGCGAATAGTTGCCCCCTTGTGGATTGGCTCGGAGCGACGATTCCGGAATCTGGGAGGAGACAGCGACTGTCGGCTTGCTCTTCTCCAGACTCTCGAACATCTCCGCCATCTTGCCTTCCAGATGAAGTCCCCCGTAGAAGATGACGTCTGCCTCATCCAGCTTCTTCACATCACCTTGGGATGCCTTGTAGAGATGGGGGTCAATGCCAGGTCCCATCAGACCGACTGCCTCAACATAATCGCCGCCTACCTCATTCACTACATCGGTAATCATACCGATCGTTGTCGTAACCTTAAGCTTGCCGCTGCCCTGCGCAGGTGTGCCTTCCTCTCCGCATGCTGACAACAGTAAGGAAGTAATCGTTAGGAATAAGATCGTCATGATGAATCTTTTTAAGGCCGAATTCGCTCGGTTCGCTTTACGCATCATTGATTCCTCCACATTGTATGAGTTAGGACTTGCCCTCGTGAACATAAGTTAGTTTACTGCCTCTTTTTTTATATTATACAAAAAAGTTTCTTTAATGCAACTTTTAATCCAAATTTTTTTATGGAGCCTGGCCGCCCCTCCCCCTCTATCCATAACAAAATAAGGCTGCATCAGGTCATTCACCTGTGCAGCCTTGTACGGACTAATACTGGGCTCATTCTACTGCTCTGCGTTGCCTTCTCCCGTATCCGCTGTGCTGCTCGCTGCATATGCAGCCTTGTTAGGCTTGCCATACAGGCCAACTTCAGCATCATAAGCATCGAAGATCTGGCGGGCGATTGGTGCCGCGCCCCATCCGCCGAAGCCGCCGTCAGGCACAACAACAGCCACAGCCAATACTGGATTCTCTGCTGGTGCGTAAGCGATGAATACAGCGTTATCCACCGTCTTGCCACCAACATCTTGCTGAGAGGTACCGGTCTTCCGGTTGAAGGAGTACTTCACCCCGTCGAAGCCCTGCACGCCAACCTGCGACATCCCTCTCTCAACCTCATCCCAATAAGCTTCGGGGAGCTCCACCTTATTCAACACTTCGGGCTTGAAGCCTTGCACGACCTTGCCAGCAGCATCCTTAATCTCGTTTACGAACTGAGGCTTCATCCGCTTGCCGTGATTGGCAAGCATAGAGGCGTACTGGGCTAATTGAAGCGTCGTATACTTCCCCATCTGTCCGAAGGAGGCGAACACCAAGGAGGCTTGCACACTTCCTGCCTGCTTAATATTGGTATAATCGATAACGCCATTAGTCTCACCAATTAATCCGCTCTCTGTGGACACACCTAGTCCGAACTCCTTCATGTACTTATCCCATTTATCAATAGCGGCTTCGCCTTCATACTTCTTGTACAAGCCGTTGCCGATCATAGCGGCCATGAACGGGTTAGAAGACTTGGCAATCGCCCGAGCTGGGTCGAGTGCGCCATAGACATGATTCTGAGCGTTGCGGATGGGCTGTTCATGCCCCTTGCGGCCGAAATAAAAGACTCCCCTGTCCTGATACGTAGATGAAGTAGAAAATAATTTCTCACTTAACCCTACCAAGACGGATAAAGGTTTTAACGTGGAGCCAGGCGGTACGAGTGAAGAAGGATGCTTCTTGAATTCCTTAGGATCATCATAATGCGTATACACTTGGCGAATGGTACCATTTTTGTAGTAGGACTCGATGTTTTTGAAGTCAGCGTTGTTTTTGATGCGTCCTCCTGCCCAAATATTAGGATCATAATCAGGCATACTGGCCATTGTAACGACTTTACCAGTCTGTACTTCCATCGCTACTGCAAATCCTGTTTTTGCATAAGGTGCTCTCTCCGCACGCTTATTTGAATTTCTAAGCTGCTTCAGGTGGCTCATAATCGCTTCTTCCGTTTTTACCTGTACATTTTTGTTAATCGTGAGATACAGATTATTGCCTTTCTCAGGATTCGTTATCTGCACAGGACCAATAATGCGCTCTTCCGCATTAACCGGGTACGTTTTCAGCCCGTTTTTGCCACGGAGCTGATCCTGATACATGAATTCGAGTCCATCTTCTCCTACATCCTCTTCATTCAAATATTTGAGCCGAGGGTCTTCCTCTTTCAGCTTTTCCTTATAGAAGTCAAAGGTTTCCTTCGCGCTCTGGAACTTCTTCAGATATCCGACTAATTGAACGGCAATGGTCCCTTGATCATAGTTCCTTACACTCTCTTCCACGATATCTACGCCGGGGAACTCGTTACGATTTTCCAGGAAATACGCAATCTCCTTCTTCGTTAGACCGGTCTTGATCCGTCTAGGGGTCGACATGAAGTTCCTTCGGAAGGTGAGGTCCATCTGCTCAATAATATCTTCCAGTGACATCGCCTTAGCAGGGTCTCCATACTTGTTGAACACCTCGAGCAGCTTATTGGCATACGCCTCATACGACGCGGTCTCCTTCGTATTGAAGCCGGGCTGTATCGTGAAGTACAAGGTCTGCGTTGATGTAGAATAGGCGATCGGATACCCGGTGGAATCATAGATATTGCCCCGTATCGGGGGTATCTTAATCGAGTTCGTTCCTATATTCGTCCCTTCCTTGGCTAAGGCCGGCCCCTCCACGAACTGAAGGATGGCCAGGCGAACGACGAGGATGCTGAATACAGCGAATGTGGCAAAAAAGAATAAGTTCAATCGAAAGGAAAAATGTCTCCGGTTAATGATCTCCCGCTTCTGCGGATCATCATCATGCATGCCGTCTCACCTCATATCTCATATCTCAATATATCCCGATTATTATCATCTCTTCACTAGAGCTCTCTATCTAAGCTTCCCTGATATGGGTCGCATCAAAGTCCTTCGGATTAAACCAGTCTCCTGAGGAAGCCCAGGTCGCATCAAGCGGTACCCATTGTCCGCCCAGCTTCACTTCATTCCACGCATGAGGGCCGAAGCCGCCGCGTCCATCTGCGCCAAGTCCAGTAACCACCTGCACCTCTAAGCCGGCAGTACGGGCCATCATGGCATACAACCGGGCCACGTCGATGCAGACACCCTTGCGCGATCTGAACGTGTCCTCAGGCGTCTGCTCCTTCCATACCCCGCGCTGCTCATAAGCACGAGCCTTATCCCAATCATAGGCTATGCGTGTTCCCAGCCAATCATACAGCGCTCTGGCCTTGACTTCATCGCTCGGCGAATCCTTCGTAATATGAAGGGCTGCCTCTTCAATCTCTGCTGGTACTGCATAGTCAATCATCTCGTACTTCCGCTTGAGAATGTTCTGGAATTCGGTCTGTACTGCATCAGCAAGTACAGGTCCACGCCCGCTCAGCACATCACCTGCGACAGGACCGAGCAGCTGGGCAGTCTCCTTGTATAGAGCGGAATCTTCAATGCCCTTCACGAGCGGGCCGCCAGGCATTAGAGACACGTAGATGAACAGAATTCCGAGCAGGAGGAAGGACCTTCCCGATCCATGCACAGCTCCAAGTACTGCGCCAGTGACACGGCTCGAGGCACGTCCAAGCAGCTGCTCCTCCCGCCGCCGGGGAGCGTCGCCAGCCTTGCCTGCCACAGCGGTGAACAAGCCCAGGACGAGCGGCGCTAGGAAGGACAAGACGAATCTTAACAGCGAGTAGAGCAGCAGGAAGAGCAAGCCGAACCGCAGCAGGGCGAAGTCTCTCACGCTGGTGACGAAGGTATACCAGGCCTGTGCGAACGGCTTCAGCTCTTCCTTCGGCACTTCTACTCGCTGACTCAGCCAGTCTGCTGCAAGGGGAGATAACCAGGTGGCAAGCTGCCAGGACAGCAAGATACAAGCGAGGACGACGACGGTCTCCCAGGCAAATAAGAAGAGACGCCTCGCGGATCCCGATGCGCCTCTTAACATGCCTTGAAGGAGCGAACCGAAGATAATGAGCAGCACGACAAAAGCAACAGGCTCACGTTCCGTAAGCGCCAAAGCCCAATCTGCTATGTTCATCATCTCCTTGCTGCGTTAGCTGTTCTGCTTCGCCGTATCGATCAGAGCTCGAACGGTCTCATCTATCTTCCATGTGCCTAGCGGCGTACCGCGGAAGTTCACGCTTACTTCATTCTGTCCCGGCACCCCGCTTAGCTCGAGGTTCTTCGTCTTCACCGTATACGTTCCGTCCGCGTTGTTCACGAAGGTAGCCTCCGACATCTCGCCGGCCATTGCATCAATCGCCTCTTGCTTCAAGCCCTCCGTAACCTTGCCCGTAATCTCCTTCACGTCATCAAGCGTATATCCGCTGTAGAGCACGACGCCAATAATGATGACCGCAGCAAGCGCCCACTTGACGACAGTCTTCACAATCCGGATAACGATGAACAGCACAAGGAGAGCAATGACAAGTACGAGCCAATGCTCCTTGAAGAATACGGTCCATGTGTTCCAGTCATAGGATGCGATATCGAAATTATTCATCTTATACTCCTCCATTATAACGCGTCCAATGCTTCAATACAAAACATTATACCCCACCCCCATAAACGCGTAAACACGCCTTTTGCGTAAGCTTGATAGGGGGCATATCTTGTCCGTCTCCGGCGTACAAGTAGTAGAGATGAGATAAGAGGAGCAGGGCCGCAAGGCGCACTCGCCTGCGTGCGGACTATAAGCTCCGAGGAGGGAATCCGATGAAAGCTGCAATATGGCTCTATCTGTTCTTATTCGTTGCCTTCTTCGATCTGCACGCGCAATATCCGATATTGACTCCGTTCGCTGTCTCGCTCGGCGCTGCTCCATCGTTCATCGGGCTCATGATGGGGATGTATTCCATTACCCATCTGCCAGGCAACCTCATTGCCGGCTACGGGGTAGACCGATATGGGAGCAGGCTGTTCATCGTGTTCAGCTTAATGGCGGCGGGCATCATCCTGCTCTTGCAATCCAAGGTAACCGACCCATGGCAGCTGCTCGTTCTAAGGTCAATCAGCGGGTTCGTCCTGGCATTCCTCTCCCCCGCCTGCCTGTCCCTGCTGGCAAGGATGACTACGGACCGTGCGAAGCAAGGGAAGCTGATGGCGGGCAATGGTCTCGTCCATACCCTAGCATCGGTTGTCTCTCCAGCAGCAGGTGCTTACCTTGTCTCACAGATTGGCTTCACAACGGCGTTCTACGTGCTGGGCTGGATTCTTATTGGAACGGCAGCGTGCGCTATCTTCTTCATTAGAGACATCCGATTACAGGAGGGAGAGCAGCCGGCAACCCCCTCAACTCCATCTCCTGTACCCGTTGAAGATGCGCCTATGCCCTGGATAATCTACATTCTTCCTGTCGCCTTCTCCTGTGCACAAGGCATCCTCTCCTTCGAGCTGCCGCTCATGGCAACGGATGAATCCTCCATGCTAACTACGGGGTTATTGTTCTCGGTCGTCAGTATTGGCGCTCTCCTTACGTTAAGCATGCTGTTCCTGAACCGCATAGCCCCCTTCTCTCGAACGCTGTGGGGCTCTCTGGCACTTGCCGTCATCTACTTCGCGATCGCAGCAGGGGTCCCGCTCCCACTTGCCGTCATGCTCCTTCTGATTGGAATGGCTAAGGGAATTATTCTTCCCGCGCTATCTACGCTCCTCATCGAGCTAAGCGGCGGAGCGCGTTACGGGCGTACCTTCTCCGTGCTCTCCATCGCCTTCTCCATCGGCGCATTCCTCGGACCGATGCTGGCAGGTCAGATGAGGGAGCTCGTATCCCCTTATTACATCTCCTTCGTCGCCCTTATGCTGGCCGTCTCCATCCTCCCTTTTCACAACTCCCGAACCGTCAGCTCCCGCACCCATTTTTCATGAAAAATGGGTGAATGCACGGGGGCGCATGCCGCTCCTGTACATATACTGCAATATGTCAAATGGCCATACCGCATCAGGTTAAACGTCAAGAAGGCAAGGTCATTTGACCTTCACCAGTTGAAAGAGGGGTGACATCATCATGTCTCAATGTGTTGAGGGAACAAAATTCGGACACGGCGGATACAACAGCATCGGAATTATTCTGGTTCTGTTCATCCTGTTGGTCATCATCGTCGGTACGGCTTGGTTCTATTAATAGTACCCTAATCGCCCCGCATCTGGCGGCTTGCTACTTGCAAGCCGTCTATTTGCTATAATAAGGAGGACAAGCATCCGTTAGATAGGAGTTGAAGGGGCAGGATGGATATCACTATCGTGGTGGAAGGGAAGAATGACAAGAGCAGGCTGAAGCGGGTGTTGAATGATGAGATTGCCGTCTACTGCACCTACGGAACGCCCGGAACGGATCGAATCGATCGGCTCCGCAAGCAGGTTGGCAACAGTCAGGTCTATATCTTCACTGATAATGACGCTTCGGGCCGCAAGATACGCGGCATCCTGCGTGACGCCTTCCCGGACGCCGATCATATCCATACGCGCCGCGGCTATCCCGGCGTGGAGAAGACTCCGCCCGAGTATCTGATTGAGCAGCTCGAGAAGGCTGGCCTGCAAGAGTATATCCTCTACCCGGAGCCTGATCCGTCCCCTCGCTGGAGCAAGGAAGATCAGATCTGAAGCAGCGCAATGACGGAAGCTACGGTCACGATGCTGAGCAGGGTAGATAGGAACACCGCCTGCGAAGCGAATTCGGCTTCATTGTCGAACTCCACAGCAAGCAAGACGGAGCTGAGCGAGGTTGGCACTGCCGAGGAGACAATCAGGGCTGCGCCGGTCAAGGAATCAATGTCAAGCGCCCATACAACCGCAGCTGCCAGCAGCGGCCCCCCAATTAATCGAAGGCCATTGGAGGTCAGCACATCGGTCACTAAGGCTCGATCGAGTCGCCAGCTCATGCTGCCAAGCTGGACGCCAAGCGTGAGCAAGGCTGTGCCTATGAAGGCGCTAGCGAGATAGCCAATCGGCGTCATGGCGAACTGCGGAAGCGGAATGCTGAAGCCGCGGAGCAGGAAGGCGAGCGGAATGACATAGATAATCGGCTGCTTCCGAATGGTACGCATAATGTCCCGCCAGTCGCTGCGATGCGAGGTTACATTGTAGATCCCATAGGTATTAGGGAGCAGAGATTGCATCATCATAATAATAATCTGAATCGAGAGGGTATACGGATTGGCTGCGAAGGCGAGCTGATTCAGCGGAATGCCATAGTTGGCGCTATTATAGAAGAGCACACTGTTGCGCATCGCACCGCGTCTGCCGCCCTGGAGCCCTCGCAGCCGAACAGCCGCTTCCACAGCGGCGTATTGCAGAGCCATGAACAGCACGAAGAATAGCAGCACTTGGCCGATAAGCGACCAAGAGATATCTGTTGTGTACAGCAGCTGGAAGATGATTGCTGGAGAGAATACATAGAAGTTGAGCTTCGACAGCGTCTTCATATCAAGAGAAAAAACCCGCTGCACGATGACGCCAATAGCAATCATCACCGACAGCGGGAGTACATTATGGAGCAGGATATGAGCGAATATCGTCATGATTGCATCGTCTCTTTCTCTAATGCTCTATTATTCTTGTAAAATAATGTTGAAGTCGTCCATAATGGCATCGACCGTTAGTTCTTCCTTGGCACTGGCGTTGATCCACTTACGGATCTGCCCTCTCTTGTCCACCAATGTAATGACGTTCATATGGGTATATCCTGCGGATGCTTCGTCCTTAATGACAGATACTCCGAAGTCCCGTGCCAGCTTCATCGAGGCGTCCTCCGTTGCAGGTCTCAGGAATTCCCAGCCCTTGGTCGTATCTACATCCAGCCGATCTGCGAACTTGCGAACGGCTTCAGGGGTATCCCGCTCAGGATCGAACGTAATGGACAGAATCTCCGCTTCCTTGCCTAAGCTCCCGTCCTCCTCCAGCTTGTCCTGCACTTGCGACAGCAAGTACGTCGTAGGCGGACACACATCCGGACAGTTCGCGAAGTAGAAGTAGACGATCCTCGCCTTGCCGTTCGTAGACTCCAGCGACACTTGCTTCCCGTCCAGATTCGTCAGCTCGAACGCTGGCGCAGGCTGATTCAACGGCAAGGTCCGCTTCGGCTCCATATTCATAATGAACAGATAGATGCCCATAGCAGCACATAGAGTAAGGACGGCAATCTTGAAGCCGTGCTTGCGTATTACACCCATCTCGTATCTCCAATCATAACCAGGAAGACGAGCATCAGATAATTCACTGAGATAATGAAGTTAACCTTCGCCCACTTCTCCGTATTCTTCGCCTTGAATCCAGTCAGCGTATGAATGAACCAGACAATCCCTGCAACGATCGATATCGTCAGGAACACATAACCTACATATCCATAGTAGAAGAACAGAATACCTAACGGGATGAGCAGCACGATATAAGGAATCATCTGCTTCTTCGTTCTCTCAATCCCCTTCACGACAGGCAAGAGCGGGAATCCCGCTGCACGATACTCCTCCACGCGGCGGATAGCCAGTGACCAGAAGTGTGCGGGCTGCCATAGGAATAGCAAGGCAAATAATATCCAAGCCCCTGCATCCACCTCATTGGTGACTGCACAATAACCGATGACAGGCGGCATTGCACCGGATATTCCTCCAACTGACGTACTCCATGTTGACGTTCTCTTCAGCCAGATGGTGTAGACGACAATGTAGACGAACCAGCCGAGCAGGCCAAGCCAGAACGTAAGCGGCCCAGTCAAGAACCATAGTACAGCTAGTCCAACAATCCCCAGTATAATGCCATAAGTAAGGACGAAGCGGGGACTTAGACGTCCTGTTGCGGTTGCGCGGTCCTTCGTTCTCTCCATCTTCTGGTCCATCTCACGGTCCCAATAATTATTGATGACACAGGCAGAAGCCATGGTAAGAGCTGATCCGACGAGCATCCATAGAAGCGTCAGCATCAAGGGCCAAGAGAAGTCCCACTTCGCAGCAACCCAGAATCCGCCGAACGCAGCAATGACATTAAGCCGTATGATGCGCGGCTTCGTTAGGGCAATTAAGTCTTTAAGCACAGAGCGAGCCTCCCGAGTTATGCGACCAAGCGCTGTTAATCGCGCTTATCATATCATTTCTTAGATCGGTTCTAATGATATCGGAAATACCTGACGTTGACAATGTTCGAGCTTTTTTATTCAATAATTCGCCATTAGAACTTGAACATCTGATGTCACTAAACAAATTGGAACCATTTCCTGCTGTGCCCAATACAATGTGTTGTAGCCCACAGGCCCAGAAGCTTCTCATGTCTTAAGCAGTATCCCCTTCGCGAGAGGAGGTGAATGATTCATCTATGGCCGTCATCAAAACAACCTCTGAAGATACAAGAATGCTCGCAAGACTCATGCGCGCGGAAGCTGAAGGAGAGGGCGAGCTCGGCATGCTCATGGTTGGCAACGTCGGCGTGAACCGTGTGCGCGGCAACTGTCTGGACTTCCGCAACATACGTTCCATACCGCAGATGGTCTTCCAGAGCCCGGGAGGATTCGAAGCTACCCAGAAAAGCTACTTCTACCAAAAGGCTAGGGAAAGTGAGATTCGTCTAGCCAAACGAATGATTAACGGCGAGCGCCAGCATCCTGCCTCGAATGCCTTATGGTTCTTCCGTCCGGCAGGCGGATGCCCTGCGACATGGTATGACCAGACGAACAGCGGACGCTTCAAGAAGCACTGCTTCTTCATCCCGACCCGTACCGACTGTCCGAGTGTGTACTAATACATGGATAACCCTACAAAATGAAAGTGAGGATCTAACTCATGTCTAACGGTTATG
Source organism: Paenibacillus sp. GCM10023252 (assembly GCF_042653305.1). Taxonomy (NCBI): domain Bacteria; kingdom Bacillati; phylum Bacillota; class Bacilli; order Caryophanales; family Paenibacillaceae; genus Paenibacillus; species Paenibacillus sp. GCM10023252. Next base: position 51,728 of record NZ_JBHSHW010000002.1, on the reverse strand, counting down.
GTTATGGATATGGCAATGGCAACAAAAATGCAGTGAGCCCTTATCAAACGGGCGGTTACGGCAACGCCAACGCGAATTGGAACTATCCTGGTGTAGGCGGTCAGATGAATCCTCCAGTCCCTATGCCGCTCCCTGCACCTATGCCTTATCCTGTTGCGCAGCCAGCGGCTCAAGCGCTGGGAGGAGCACAGATGATGCCACCTGTAGGCGTACCTAGCGGCTCATTCGTTACTCCAGCAGGAGGCAACGTCGTAACTGTGCCCGTTGTAGAGGAATCGTATGTGGAAAATATATTGCGGCTTAACCGCGGCAAGCTGGCCACCTTCTACATGACGTATGAGAACAACAGAGAATGGAATGCCAAGGTGTTCAAAGGCAAGATTGAAGCGGCTGGCAGAGACCACATTATTATTAGCGATCCGACAACAGGTATGCGCTACCTGCTGCTGACACTTAACTTAGACTACGTTACCTTCGATGAGCCTATCGCGTACGAATATGCTTTCCAAGGCAATATCATATCCAACCTAACGCCAACTACAGTGAGTGGGTCAGGCACAGCTGCGGTAGGCACCATATCTACTGGGCGTTAATCCGCCGGAATGTCCATACATGCAGCTTGGAGACTCCCCCCGGAATCCATGCTGTAATAGCAGACCAAGAAGAGCGCTCCCCGCAGCGTTCTTCTTGCACTTGCAAGGCCTCTGCTTCTGTTGCCGCGTGCCATACCTCGACGAACAAGTTCGGCTGATTCGTTCCTTCGTATACTTGTACAGCCTTCTCTCCTCTGAGCAACCCTTCCACATAATGCAGGTACTTCTCCCTGTACTCCTGTGCGATCTTATATTCCGCCATGCAGGTATACATTTATTATTCCCCCTCACTAACTTACTATGGTCATATAGGTCATAAAGTTGGTCTATTCCACAGATACTATATGTGCAGTATACCACCTAATCGTCTGCTGCTAATTCATCTCTGAAGGAGGAGAGGGCGCTGGACACCGGAACACATCTCGTCATGGGAATCGGCCTCGCCGGCCTCGCAGCTATAGATCCTGTCGTTGCAGCGAATCCAGCCATTCACACTGCTGTCTTCTTCGGGACGGTTGCCGGATCGCAGGCTCCAGACCTAGACGGTCTCTTGCGATTGCGCGGCAATGCCATCTATATTCGGAACCACAGAGGCATCTCCCATTCTATTCCAGCCATTGGTATATGGACAATCCTGATTACAGGAATTCTTCAACTCCTCTATCGAGGAAGCTTGCCATGGCTGCATGTCGGAGGCTGGACCTTGCTCGCTGTCATCGTCCATGTGTTCAGTGATCTATTCAACACGTATGGGACACAAGCGATGCGCCCATTCACCGATCGTTGGATCTCATGGAATATTATCCATATCTTCGATCCGGTCATCTTCACCTCCCATGTCATCGCTATCCTTATATGGGCTTCCGGAATGGTAAGGCCGGTCCATATATTCCCTATCCTCTACTTGTTCACCATGATCTACTATGTATGGAGAACTTGGGCGAGGGGGAAGGCGGAACGCAAGATTGCACGGCTGGATAGCGAGATGAAGAACGATGCCGCGATCGGCTACATCGTTATACCTACCATCTCCCTCACGAACTGGAATGTAGTCAAGCACCTGGGGGACGGCAGCTTCGCTATTGGCCATCTAAGGGGCTCCACGCTAAGCTGGCTCGACTATGCCCGCTGCTCCGAGCATGAAGCGGTAGAGCTGTCGAAGAATGATCCGTCGATTCGTTCCTTCCTCTACTTCACGAAGTTCGCATGTGCACAAGTGAAGGAGCATAGCTGGGGGTATGAGGTGAGATGGTCAGATGTGAGATATCGCCACCGCAAGCAGTATCCATTCGTTGGTGTACTGCTCATGGACAAGCATTACAAGACATTAGGATCATATGTAGGATGGCTCAGCGATGAGCGGCTCACGAAGCGGCTCGGTACGAACAGCTATTGAACTCCCTCTCAGCATTGACGCATGGTGCCCCTTCCTTCACAATAGAGGGGGCTGTCCGTGCATGTTAATTGTTGCATATGATACGTGAAAAAAGCCCAAGGTTCCCCTTGAGCTCTCGTAACTTGAGCTTTGTGTATATGGATAACTTAACGGTAACCGCCGGACAGTTGTTGCTCCGCAATTTGTACCAGTTTCTTCGTGATGTATCCGCCAAGGGAACCTGCATCACGAGTTGAAACGTTGCCATAGTAGCCGTCAGCTGGAATTTGTACGCCTAGCTCTTGAGCGGCTTCCATTTTCAACTGATTTAGAGCTTGCTGTGCTTGAGGAACGACCAATTGGTTGCTGCTGCGTGAACCTGAACCTGCCATGTGGAATTTCTCCTTTCGAATCCTGCACTGTGATGTGTTGTTGCAAACTTATTATGTGCAGGGTCCTCGAAACTATTCGGCCTGTTATAAAAAAATATATTGAACTTTATTCGAAGGAGAGAATCCGCAAATGTCCAAGTCCTTATCCCTATTCTTCTCCGTTGTCGGCGTCCTGTTCATGTGCGCAACAGCGATGACTCTCAGCTACAATGGCTGGCTAGCCGCCTTGTTCCTGTTCCTCTCCATCGCGACCATTGCTGCCGGCTTCATTACGAAGGCAAGGCTTCGCAGACGTGGTCATGGGAGCAGCTAGCTTCCCTATCCTCTTGGGAGCAGGAAGCCCATTCGCTCCTTCACCTCTGCCAAGGTGCGATCTGCAATATTGGAAGCTTTCTCTGCTCCCTGCTTCAGAATCTGATGAATCTCACCAGATTCCCGAATTTCGTGGTACCTGGCTTGCAGCGGCTCGATGACGGAGATGACCGCTTCTGCCAGGTCTTTTTTGAACGAACCATAGCCTTGGCCTTGATAGCGCTCTTCAATCTCCGGAAGAGTGAGATCTGCGCAATGGGAATAGATGCTCATGAGATTGCTGACCTCTGGCTTATTCGCCGGATCGAACCGGACTTCCATGCCAGAATCGGTCGTTGCTCTTGCAATCTTCTTGCGAATAACATCAATTGGATCGAGCAGCGCGATGAAGCTTCCCGGATTCGGATTGCTCTTGCTCATCTTCTTGCTCGCATCGTCCAGAGACATAATTCTTGCCCCTACCTTATGAATATAAGGCTCTGGCGTCTTGAAGTATTCTCCGAATCTGGAATTGAATCGCTGCGTCAGGTCACGTGTCAGTTCAATATGCTGCTTCTGATCATCCCCCACTGGTATGAGATCCGCATGGTAGATCAGGATGTCTGCCGCCATCAGTGTCGGGTACACGAACAGGCCTGCTCCTACTGATTCCTTGCCTGCTGCCTTGTCCTTGAACTGAGTCATTCTCTCCAGCTCGCCCATGTTAGCGAGTGTCGTGAACAACCAGCCCAGCTCGGCATGCGCTCGCACATGGGACTGGATGAAGACACTTGCCTTGCTCGGGTCGATTCCCGCAGCAATATACAGTGCTGCCAGTGCCTCGGTCTGCTCGCTAAGCGCAGCCGGCTCCTGCGGGACCGTAATAGCGTGCAGGTCAACGACCATGAAGAAGCATTCCTCGGTCTCTTGCAGCTTAACGAAGTTCTTCATCGCTCCGATATAATTGCCTAGTGTCAGCTGGCCGCTAGGCTGTATGCCTGATAATACTCTGCTCATTGTTCACTCTCTCCTTCATTCCCTCTATTGAATTGCTCCCTGCGAACGACAAAAAAAGGCCTCCCGTCGTAAGGGACGAGAGACCGTGGTGCCACCCTAATTCGCTAAAGATGCAGCCGCTGCTGTCAGCAGCCTGTAATCAATTAGCCTTGAGCTCCGTAACGGGGAGTGCCGGAGAAGCATAGACAGCGCTGCGCCCTTATGTAGGGAGGCTGTGTTCCGCTCTCTGCTCCAGGATCCATTCAGCTAAGATGCTTGCACCGGTTCACAGCTCCCACCGGCTCTCTGAGGCAAGCCTTCCTGCTTACTTGTTCCCTTCACTGCATTTACAACGATTATACCGCCGGAAGCTCTCTTGTCAAGGGACAGCAGTCCAGCAGCTATCCAGCTCGCGGATTAGGCGTGAATGAATACTTTGGTTCCCGTCGGAATCGTGCTGAACAGCCACTCTACATCTTGATTGAGCATACGGATGCAGCCGGCACTTGCATGCTTGCCAATGGATTGTGGCGAATTCGTGCCGTGAATGCCGTATTTCGTCCCTTGCGTATTAGGAACGCTAAGACCGAGCCAGCGGCTGCCAAGCGGATTATCAGGGTCACCTCCTGCTATTCCTCTAGCTGAGTACCACGGGTTCTTCAGCTTAGTCATGATCTCGAAGGTTCCTGTCGGTGTCTGCCCTCTCCGCTGACCGCTCGCGATGCTGAAGCTCTTCTCCACCTTGCCGCCAATCTTCACATACAGCTTGTTGGTTGTCACGTCAATCTCGATCGTTCGAATGCCTTCACCACCTGCTGTAATCGTTCCGCTGGACGCTGGATGGGTCTCCCCCATGTAGAACGGGTTAGGTATACGCAGCTCTTGGCCGAGCTTGATCAAGCCCCCCGCTCCCTCCAGGCCGTTCGCCCCCGCTATTGCCGCTTGATAATCCGCCAGATTGTAATACTTCGACGTCAGGCTGTACAGCGTCTCACCTGATCGCACGAGATGGTTGCCTTCACCTGCCGGCAGCGGGATGCGAAGCTTCATGCCTGCCTTCAGATCCTGCGAGCTCGTCATCTGGTTATATTGCATGAGAATCGTTAAGTAATAACTGCGGCTGAAGTATTGGCCTGCAATCGCATACAAGGTATCTCCTGTCTTCACTGTATACTGGTCAAGCACGAGCGGATTGGTAAGCTTGAGGGAAGCCCCCGCTTGCAGCTTCACCTTGGAACTCATTCCGTTCAGTCGGGCTACCCGCTCGAAGTCACTGGTTAGATAATAACGCTTGGCTATTCCATACCACGTATCGCCCGGCTTCACTTCATAATCCATGCTTAGCGATGGTTCCTTCTGCAGAGCTGCCTGCATGGCAGCTGGATTACCCAGATTACCCATGATTACGATCATGCTAATTACGATACTTAAGACCAACTTCAACGAATGACTCCACGAACTACTCAACGACGACCACACCTTCTGTATTTTATTTATGCGGCTGACAGCATTCGACGACATTCGGAAGCAATCCTTCATTTTTGAACACTGCTTAATCAAATTCATTCTTTAGTCGTACACATACAAATAAACCTGCATAAAGCAGGTTCTAGAGAACTGGTTCAAAAGACATGAGTTGACGCAAGAGAGCTGACATGATGACAAGTTAATTTAAGTTGTCCTATGGTCAAGGTTGTTCGCATAGACTATACTAATAATCGTAATCCTTACAATAAAGAGAGGGAATCAGATGACTGCATTTTTTTACCGCTTCGGCACTCCGATTCTGGGGATAGGCTGCCTAATTATGATCATCATGATTGCCGTGAATCGGCAATTGCCCGACCTATACATAGGAATGGAACAGCTGCAGACGTTCAAGATCTCATTCATCAGCCTAATCTTAGAAGCCTTCCCCTTCATTCTGCTCGGGGTCATCTTCTCTGCTCTTCTTCAAGTATTCGTGACGGATGCCATGATTCAGAGATTAACACCGCGCAATCCGATTCTTGGTGTCTTGTTCGGAGGGCTGCTCGGTCTGTTGTTCCCACTGTGTGAATGCGGCATGATTCCTGTCGTTCGCAGGCTGATTCGGAAGGGTATGCCTGCATACATCGGGATTGTCTATCTGCTTGCGGGCCCGATTGTCAATCCGATTGTGTATACCGCTACATACACCGCGTTCCGAACGACGCCAATCATTGCCTATATGCGGATGGGCTTAGGCTTCTCCATTGCAGTCCTTATCGGCTTGGTGCTGTACAAGTTCATGCGTACGAATCCGCTTAGAGAGACGGCAGCAGCCGTGGATCCCCATTATCATAATCATTCTAATCACCATGTCCATCATCATGGGAATGCGTCAGGGCCAGCTTCTCCCAAGCTGCCATCCCGCATTAGCTCTACACTCGGACATGCTTCTGATGAATTTTTCGAGATGGGCAAATATCTTATATTCGGTGCCCTGCTCACCGCACTCATTCAGACCGTGCTCGATCGTGATACACTGGCGAGCGTCGCGGACGGCCCCTTCACTTATCTGTTCATGATGGGGTTCGCCTTCTTCCTGTCCATCTGCTCGACATCAGATGCATTCATCGCCTCTTCCTTCAGCGGCATGTTCGACAGCGGTCCTCTGCTCGCCTTCCTCGTGTTCGGGCCGATGGTTGATCTCAAAAATACATTAATGCTACTATCCACCTTCCGCGTCCGCATCGTCATCGCCCTTATTGTGATGGCAGGCACGCTTGCCTGGGCCGGAGCGTGGATTACGGAGGTATTCCTATGAGTCATCATGTTATCCGGGCTGTAATCCTCACAGCCTTCGCCATGTTCATCGTATATCTCGTCAGGACAGATCAGATTATGCTCTATATCGCTCCGAGAATGTTGTTGTATGTGAAGCTGTCCGCAGTAGGACTATATGCAGCAGCTATCTACCAGGTATATGCCGCACTGCAGAAGCGAATGGGCCGCTCTGTTGCGGATTGCGGCTGCGAGCATGACCACGCCTTAGAATCGCCGCCAGCTTCCCTGAAGAATACTCTGATCTACGGATTATTCATCTTCCCCTTGCTGTTAGGCTTCCTGTTGCCTAATGCGACACTAGGCTCAGCAGAAGCAGCCCGCAAGGGAATGAGCTTGACCAGCACAGACTTCGTTAACCGAACAGGACCGGGGCCAGGAGCTGCTTCGGGAGCTGCTCCCCTTCATGCTGATTCTAATGACTTAGACGCTATGTTCCCTTACGATGAATACACGAAGGGTCACGCAGAGCTTGGCAAGCAGCTCTATGAACAACCTGTTATCAATGTCTCAGACAAGCAGTTCATCGAGACCTTAACGACGCTGGATCTATACCGCAGGCCGCTGATTGGCAAGACCGTCGAGCTGACCGGCTTCGTCTATCGGGAAGAGGCTATGCCTTCTAATCAGTTCGTAGTCAGCCGATTCGCTATGAACTGCTGCTCTGCAGATGCACTGCCATACGGAGTCATTGTTGAGCTGGACAACGCTGCTCGATATGCGGATGATCAGTGGGTGCGTGTCAGCGGGATACTAGGCACAACGACTTATCAAGAGAATGAAGTCATTAAGCTGGACGTCACTACGATTCAGCAGGCTATTGCTCCGGAATCGCCTTATGTATATGCCGACTTGGATTTTGGATTGTAGTAACAAAAAACTGCAGCTATAGGATATATATTCCTGTAGCTGCAGTTTTTCTATATATATGGAATGGAGCCTTCAATCGTATCCCCATGAATCTTCTCTATGTAAGGTGAAGCTGTTACTTATGGGCCTTACAGTCACTACTCAGATACATAACCGAGTGATGGATGCTTCGGCTGATAGCGGTAATTCCAGTTCGCAGTGTTGTAATTGGATTCATACATAATGCTTGCCGACCAGGACCCAGTGCTGGGCCGAACGGAGAAGTCATACATAATCTCTCCATGAGTCCAGTTAGCCTTGAGCTTCAGAGCATCAATCGCCATCTGCCTAAGTGCCTGTACTTGCTGGGCAGTCATACCTCCGCCAGCTTGCTCGATCTCGCCATTCTTGCATTCAATCGGATTATGGCGAATGCCATACTTGCCAACTGAGTTGTTGCGTACATGAATCATGATTGTCCCGGCTGTAGCGCTCTTCAGCTCGCCTTCCAACTGGCGGAATACGAAGTCTACCTGTCTAGCTAGTGATGTGGTTTCCAGATTCATACTAATCGCCTCCTCCCAATAGATTAGTCATGTTGTTACCATCTAGTTATTAAGTCCCATTATATGACAAGATTATTGGTATGACAACATATATTTTACACATTTTTCACAATATATCTATCAAGTTCCAACAGGATCCTAGCTTCATCGCTATCGTTCGACAACGATAGACGAGTATCGACGGAGATGCTATAATATGGTTATTCGTGTAAAAGGAGCGCTTACATATGGTCCAATGGTACTACTCGTTATCCGTAAGATCCAAGCTTCTGTTAGCCGCTTATCTCAATCTCATCTTGCTCTCCACAGCCATGATTATTGCCTTGATGGTCACAGGTGGATCTGTCTTCACCGGAATTGTAATCGCTATCATATTAGCCGCGGTTATCTATCCACTTACCGGATTCGTAGAGAAATCCATGCGAGACTCCTTCGATGAGATGTCCAGTGCAGCGTTCCGTATAGCCAAGGGAGACTTCACGCAGAAGATCGACACCTCCTCCTCCTCTGCCCTTGGAGAGCTTGGCCATGCCTTCAACAGCATGATTGACAAGCTTCGCGAGATTCTAACAGAGACCTCCAGCATTACTAGACATGTATCGGATACGAGCCGCAGCATATTCGATAAGAACAATGAGATTAAGACTGCGATGGAGCAGGTTGCCGCTTCGGCTAACGAGCTGGCTACCGGCGCGAATGAGATATCCGAGGACGTAACCGACATGAGTGAGTCAATCCGTGAGATTGAAGAGAAGGTGTCTGCCTACGCATCTTCATCCAGAGAGATGAACGACCGCTCGGAGCAGACGCTTCAGCTTGTAGGCAAGGGGCGCGAGGCGCTGGACAGCCAATCGGAGGGAATGCGCCGCAACGTAGACGCTACTGCCAGAGTATCAGAGACCATCGAGAATCTCGCCCTTCAAGCCAGAGGGATATCAGCCATTACTGCGACGATCTCCGATATTGCCGAGCAGACCAATCTGCTCTCGCTTAATGCCTCTATCGAAGCAGCTCGTGCAGGAGAGCATGGGCGGGGCTTCGCTGTAGTCGCACAAGAGGTACGTAAGCTCGCAGAAGAATCGAGCCAGTCAACGAAGGAAGTATTCACTCTTGTCAAGAGTATTGACGATAGCATCAGACAAGCTATAGAGCATATGAAGGTGAACGAGGAAGTCGTCCATCTGCAGACGGAACGGATTCGCGAATCTGAGCATGTATTCCATGAGATTGCGGAGAGCGTTCAGTTCATTACAGGTCAGATCTCCACGTTCGCCCAAGAGAGTGACGTGATGCTTGAGAGTGCTCGCAGCATATCTGGCGCCATTCAGAACATCTCCGCCATCACCCAGCAATCCGCGGCTGGCACGGAGCAAGTATCAGCCTCTATGAATGAGCAGATTGCATCCGTGCAAGCTGTAGTTGGAGAGACTGAGCGCATGCTGAACATGGCAACTCAGCTTCAACGGACCATTCAAGTGTTCAAGATGAAGTAAGTAGTAAGCTCGACTAAGACGAAGCTGACGCTTGTGATGGATTCCGGTAGGCCATTCGTTGACGGAGCCTGTCTTCCTCCTTCAGGCGAGGACAAGTATAACAATACTCCCCGCCCTCAATCTTGTAGTATAGGCAGCAGCCGTACTTCAGCCGATAGGTGGCACAAGGATCCGTCAGCGATTCGGTATACTGGAAGGTGACAGCTAGAGGATTCGAGCTGCGGCCGAACGTGGACGGCGGCAGCTCATGCATGACAGTGTACATAGCCGCTAACCGGTTCCTCTCGTCCTCATCCGAAGCGCAGGCCATTAACTGCTCACAGCTGTAGATGAGATAAGTTGGCAACTGGCTCCATAGCAGACTCAGGCGAGCCGTTCCCGCTACGGCAATTGCTTCGAATAATGGCCTGACTGTATTCGAGATCAGCGCTGACAGCATCTCCTTGCTCCACTCAAGCCGATTCACATCCCCGCCTGGTTCCAGCAAGCTCTGCTGCTTCAATTGCCACACGACTTGATCCTTGCTTATATATGCGGTCAAGTTACTTAGAGACAAGTCCGGTATTGACTCATGAAGAGCAAGTGAATAGATAGCGGCCATCATCGGATTGATCATCCATCTAGCCATGTAGACCTCGCCAGCCTCTTGATCCACTCCTCCAATTAATGGGTAGTAGATGGCGAGCACCTCTGCTAGCGCATTAGGATCAACAAGCCGCTCCGCAGACACATCCAGCACCGCTCCGTGCTGGGGACGATACCTGCTCACGTTCAACTTCTCTTCTAAGACGGACCATAACTTGTCCTCATTCATTGTATTCCCTCCACATTCCAACCGCTCCAATTCACCGAACTAACTTCGACGAATGGTATGAGCATCTTTTCATTTCATTATACTTATGATGATAACGATTATCAATTGAAGTTAATAAGTAAGGCAGCAACACCAGCGCCGCTGCCTTCACTCCACCTAATTCTGCTCGAAGAACATCATAATCTGATCATTAAGTCCAGGCAATCCTTCATGACCGAAGTCTGGATAGATCTCCAGCCTCTTCGGCGATGTAATCTTGTTATAGGCAGCGAACTGAGTCGATGGAGGACAGATCGTGTCCATCAGCCCTATTCCAAGCAGAACCTCTCCTCTAATTCGAGGGGCTAGATTCTGAATATCAATATACCCCAGCTTCGTGAACGTCTCGAGCTCTTGTTTATGCTGCGGATCGAAGTGACGGAAGTACGTACGAAGCTCTGCATACGCATCCTTCGCCAGATCCATCTGCCACACCCGGATGTAATCGCTCAGGAACGGATAGACAGGAGCAAGCTTCTTCACTCTGGGCTCTAATGCCGCACATGCAATCGTCAGTGCACCACCCTGGGACCATCCCGTGGCATAGACGCGATTGGCATCTACTTCAGGAAGCTCGAGTGCAATGCGCGCCAGCTGCGCTGTATCCAGGAAGATATGACGGAACAACAGATTGTCTGCATCCTCATCAGCCAGCCCTCTAATGATATGCCCATGATGGGTATTCCCTGTTACACCCCCGCTGTCATTGGAGCCTCCACCCTGGCCCCTGCAATCCATCGCTAGAACGGAATAACCAAGGGATACATAGCTGAGCTTGTCCGCCCAGTCGCCAGACGAGCCTGTGTAGCCATGGAACATGACGACAGCCGGATGAGGCTCACTGCTCCCTCTCGGCTTCAGATACTTCGCGTGTATGCGTGCGCCGCGCACTCCAGTGAAGTATAGGTCATAGCATTCGGCCTGCGGCGTCTGGAAGGCTGCAGGAACCATCTCTATGCTTGATTCTACGGAATTCAGCTCTGAGAGCGCTCTCTCCCAATACGTATCGAAGTCATGGGGCCGAGGGTTCTTACCTTGATATTGCAGCAACTGTTCTAAGGGCATATCCACTAATGGCATCTTCATTCTCCTTCGGATTCAAATATAGGCTAATATCTCCAAATTATATTACGCCCGCTTCCAGACCTTGTAAAGCGTTTTCTATACACGGCCTCATGGATGTTGCATCGGTTGTGCATGGCAGATAGCCGCTAGGGAACAATAGCTTAGGCGACAGCGGTGTACATCCTTGGAGGCCGATAACATGCGACTAAGAATAAGCTTAGCAACGATCCTTGTCATTCTCATCTCCCTATCCTGCCTGTCTGCTCTGCAAGCCTCCCCCGACCGTCCCGTACCGAAGCGGCTGAACCGTGAGCCTGCTGTATCTTGGGTGACTCTGCAGCGGAGATATCCTGGCGTATTCATCATGAACGGCTCCCGTCAGACGAAGCGAGTAGCGCTTACCTTCGATGATGCCCCTGATCCCAGATACACTCCTGCTATTCTGGATACTCTTGCAGCATACAAGGTACGCGCAACCTTCTTCATCATCGGATCTAGAGCCGTGGAGTATCCAACACTGGTCAAGAGAATACATAAGGAAGGTCATGATATTGGCAACCATTCCTATAACCATGCCGTATTCTCCTTGCTATCTGAGAGCGCCTACCGGAAGCAGCTGGGGCAGACAGACGATGTGCTTGCCTCGCTAGTCGGGTATCATCCCAGGTTCATTCGTCCTCCATATGGCGAGGTGCTCCCTTCTCAGGTTGCATGGGCGAAGCTCTCCGGTTATGTCATTGTGAACTGGGATGTAGACTCCGTAGACTGGCGCAGCTTATCCAGCTCTCTGGTCCTTCGCAACATTCGCAAGACGCTTCAACCTGGCTCCATCATTCTGCAGCATGCCGGAGGCGGCTCTAGCCAAGATCTCACGGGCACCGTTAAGGCACTGCCCGAGCTGATCGTCATGCTGCGCAAGTCAGGGTACGAGCTCGTCACTCTGTCGGAGCTGCTTCATAAGACGGCTTCCCTTCAGGAATGAATGATAGGCATGAATGGGATCGACCTGCTGCAAATATACTCACCCGCCTGTGTACGGATGCCGTTACGGTGAGGGCCTGACGTTGAATAGAATGAGAATACATTCGCGGACAGCCTTCTCCCTTCTTGTTCGTTCGCAGCATCGGAGGTGGGATTACGCATTGAATATCGTCATAATGGCCGGAGGCAAGGGAACACGCTTCTGGCCGCGCAGCACCTGTGATCTCCCTAAGCAATTCATCGCTCTTCATTCTGAACGCTCATTGATTCAGGAGACCGTCAACCGCTTCACGAGCACAAGCTTCGCTCGGGAAGAGCAGATCTATATCGCAGCCCCCAGCGTATATCTTCCATTGATTACAGAGCAATTACCTCATATTCCTCCAAGTCAGCTTATTATTGAGCCTCAGCAGAGAGATACTGCCGCATGCATGGCCTTAACCGCCCTGACATTCCTGCAGCAGAATAAGGATGACCCGCTCGTATTCGTCCCTTCCGATCAATGGGTTAGCGATAGTGAGGCGTTCAGAGCGGCCATCAGCACCGCTTCGCGAGTGGCAGAGAGAGAGCGAACGATTGCAACGATAGGTGCGGTGCCAGATCGGGCAGAGACCGGCTTCGGCTATCTAGAGACGTCCGGTCCTGCTCATACGTCTGAAGGCTCCATACCCCAAGGGCAATTCTATAAGGTCAGCCGATTCCTTGAGAAGCCTACAGAGCGAATCGCGGCTGAGCTCATCACGAACCCGAGCGTGTATTGGAATTGCGGGATTTGGATCTGGAGACCCTCTACGATTGCTTACTATATGGCGAGACATGCTCCTGGGGTGTGGAACACGCTTGTTAACGGATACGACGAACTGGGAGAGGCCTACAAGGCGGTTCCAAGCTTGTCTATTGACTATGCGGTTATGGAGCATACGGAATCCATCTACTGTGTTCCAGTCAGCTGCGGGTGGGATGATCTGGGATCATGGTCAGCTCTGAGAAGGCACATTAAGGCAGATGGCGGAGGGAATGTAATCCGAGGTGATGTCCATACGGCAGAAGCCTATAACAACACGATTGATATCGATCAGGCAGCACTCATCATCGGTGTTAGTGATCTTATCATTGTATCCACCCCGAATGGGCTGCTTATCTGTCCCAGGTCGGAGGAGCCTAGGCTGAAGGATTGGTTGAAGGAACGATTGAATTAATGCCCTGTATAGAAATAAAAAACGGCTTACCGAGCTGTGAGCTCAGTAAGCCGTTGTCGTTATTCTTCCATTAACCGATGAACATCTGAACCCAGTCGCCGTTGTAGTAGCCTACGCCGATCTTGGTGAAGTTAGCGCTCATAATGTTCTCACGATGACCCGGGGAGTTCATCCATGCCTTCATGACTTCTTCAGGCGTACGCTGTCCGGATGCGATGTTCTCTCCTGCATAAGAATAGGAGATTCCGAACTGACGCATCATATCGAATGGTGAGCCGTAAGTCGGCGAAGTATGGCTGAAGTAATTGTTCGTGTCCATATCCTTAGCCTTGGCGAGAGCTACCTTCGCAAGAGGAGCATCACTCTTCAGAGCTGGGAGGCCAGCCTTCGCCCGTTCTACATTCACTAGATCAACGACCTGAGCTTCGAAGCCGCTTGGCTTGCTCACGTCTGGAGTCGTTGGAGCTGGTGTTGGTGATGGCGTTGGCTTCGGTGTTGGCTTCGGCGTTGGTACAGGAGTCGGCGATGGCGTTGGTGAAGGTTGAACCGGCTTAGTTGGCTTGCTAGGTTCAGTTGGCTTCACTGGCTTCTCAGGCTGCACAGGAGCTGTACCGCCTTGACCTGGCCATGTTACAACGATACCTGTGCCGAATGTCAGATTATTCAAGTCAATTCCATATTTATTGGCTAACTCTCTGAATGCATCTCCATTGAAGATCAATTGGCTAACATTGGAGTCTGTCTTCACAGCTGGTGCTGCACCTGCAGTTGGGGCGGTTAAGCCTGCGCCAATCATCGTAGCTGCTACTATGCTTGCGACGCCTAGACGTATATGTTGCATGTTCATATGAATTGTTCCTCCTCAGGAGTAGTGGGATGTGCCGGTTCAACTACCCGACGCCACCTATCGTAGCATGAGGAGGTACTTCCTTCATGGTTCAAAAATTGGTAAACCAAATAAAATAAGAACAACCTGTGCGATTATGAGAATCCCTTAACCTTAACAGAAGCCGCATGGAATAGACCATTATTGACCGTCTGCGCTGCATTTATTAATGAACGAACCACCCCGGCTCCTCCTCGAAAATCGACTGCCGAGCATCAGCATTAATATCTATTCATAAATCAATCTAAGTCCTATCCGGTTGAGATAGCAGCTAAACCCTCTGCTCCCTATAGTAAGGAATGCCAAGCGATTCCGGCTGACCTGACGGTTTTTTGCGGTTTTTGAAGCCGATCATCATGAGCACAATGATGGTAATGAGGTAGGGCATCATTTTCAAAAAGTAGGAAGGAATCCAATCACTCATCATCTGAATTCGGAAGCCTAGCGCCTCGAATGCACCGAATAAATAAGCACCTAGCAGGGCACGTACAGGATTCCACCGAGCGAAAATGATTAAAGCCACTGCAATCCAGCCTCTACCTGCAGTCATGCCCTCCAGCCAATTCGGTGAAAAGACTAGAATGAGGTAGGCCCCTGACAGCCCCATCAACATCGCTCCTGCAATGACATGAGTGTAGCGAATGGCGCCCACCTGCAGGCCCATGGAGTCTGCGGCAGCCGGACTGTCGCCTACAGCCCTGAGCTTCAACCCCCAGGACGTACGGTGAATATACACCTGCAGAATAGCGGTTAGGGCGAAGCTGAGCCAGATGAGTACATTCTGATGTCCGAGCAAGGCGCCTAACATAGGGGTTCCTTCCAAGAAGGACAAATGCAGCTTCGGCACTGACCCTGGGGCAGGCATACCGGCATAGGCCTTGCCTAGATAAGCGCTTAGTCCTGTTCCGAACAGTGTGATAGCCATTCCTGCTACTGTCTGGTTCGCCTTGAGTGACACGGTCAGCACCGCATGGAGCAAGCCGAACGCTCCACCGACGAGTATGGCAGACAGCAGGGCTGCGAGCCAGCTGCCGGACGTATAGAACGTGATGAAGGCTGTCACTGCTCCCATCAGCATCGTTCCTTCGGTTCCTAGATAGATGACTCCTGAGCGTTCAGAGAGGATACCGCCGAGTGTAGCGAACAAGAGAGGAGTTCCGGCCGACATGGCTGCAATCGCAATCAATAATAAGCTGTCCATCAGCCTGCACCTCCAGCTCTCGAGAAGCTTATACGATAATGGCGAAGCTGCTCCCCGCCTATTAGGAAGAACAAGATGGAGCCTTGCAGGATGAGGGACATCGATGCCGGCAGGCCGATCATCTGGACACTATAGCCTCCTACGATGACCGCACCGCACAGGATGGACGAGAGCACCAGTCCCCACGGATTCAGCTTGGCGAGCCATGCGACAATAATGGCGGTATAGCCGTAGCCAGGCGAGATACCATAGATTAGACGATGGGATACGCCGGCTACTTCGGACATGCCTGCAAGCCCAGCTAGGCCGCCGCTGACGAGCATGACGAGCAGTATCTGCTTGTTGATAGATATACCCGCGCTGCGCGCTGCTTCCGGGCTTGCCCCGAGTACTCGCAGCTCATAGCCCCACTTCATATGATTCATAATGAGATAATAAGCAAGGACCGCAACCAGACCGAACACCAGTCCCATATGGAGACGGCTGCTTCCGAAGGACAGGAGCTGCTGGAAGGGCTCGAAGGCAATCGTTCCCGGGAAGCCGAGGCCATTCGGATCCTTCCACGGTCCGTAGACGAAGTAGTCGAGGAGGAGCAGTCCTATATAATTAAGCATTAGTGAAGTGATTAGTTCATTCACTCCCAGCCAAGCTCTTGGTATAGCCGCCAGTACCCCCCATAATGCTCCTGCTGCAGCTCCTACCATTATCATCAGTGGAATATAGATCCCCGGAGGAAGAGCTGGCCAGTAGATGACTACGCTTGTAGCCGCAATAGCCCCTACTGTGAACTGGCCTTCCGCTCCAATATTCCATATCCCAATTCGATAAGCGAAGGAGACACCCAGTCCACAGAGCAGGAGCGGAATCGCCTTCACGAGCGTCTCCCCAATACCATAGGAAGAGCCGAATGCGCCGGCAAGCATCTGCTTGTAGACAACAAGCGGATTCATTCCGTTCAGCAGAATGAATAAGCTGGTGAAGAGGAGCGCCCCTCCTATAGACAACAGCGGCACCCACCACCCAGACGAGGATGAGGCCGTAAGCTTCACAACACTCAGCCTTCTCCCGCTGCTGGAACCCAGCGTTAATCGTTGCATTAAGCACCTTCCCCTTCTTGATAATAATCGGGTGAATGAGTGGGAGGCTTGCCCTTCCGCTCAGTCTGCTGCTCGATCTGCTGCTCGATCTGCTGCTCACCGTGCTGTTCGTCATGCTGAATAGAATTCATCCCTGTCATGAGGAGGCCAATATCTGTCCTGGAGGCTTCCCCGGGAATGAATTGTCCTTGAATTCTACCATTGTAGATCACTACAATCCGGTCAGCGAGATGCATCATCTCATCTAGGTCCTCCGAGATGAGGAGCACGCCGCTTCCGCTGTTGCGAAGCTCCATGAGCAGCTTATGTACGACCCCAGCTGCACCGACATCGAGTCCCTGTGTCGGATGAACTGCCATCAGCATGAGCGGCTTCATGTCCAACTCCCTAGCGAATAACAGCTTCTGTTGATTCCCGCCTGACAGCATTCGAACCTCGGTGTCTATACCAGGTGTTCGTACTTCGAATTGCTCAACCATCCTCTCGGCCCATGAACGATTGCCTGCTCTCTTCATGAATCCGCCTCTGGAACGGGAAGGCCTTGCGTATGACTTCATGAGCAGGTTATCTACAGCACTCAGGCTGCCTGCCATCCCGCTTCGCATCCGATTCTCTGGAATATGCGCAATACCCCGCTCAATAATCTGCTGCACGGACAGGCCGGCAAGCGACTCCCCATCGAACTGGATCTCGCCTCCTTGCCACGGACGAAGACCAGCTATAATCTCTGCCAATTCCTTCTGTCCATTACCAGCTACACCTGCGATGCCCAGCACCTCGCCCCGTTGCAGAGACAAGCTGAAGCCGCTTAGCGTATTCTGCCCATGATCTCCCTTAGCGCTCAAGTCAGTAATCCTCAGCAGCTCATCACCTGAAGGCTTACGGTCAGAATCGGTAGGACGGATAACCTCTCGGCCCATAATCATCTCCGCAAGCTCCCTCTCTTCCGTCTCCTGCGACGTAACGGTACGAATCATCTTGCCGCGGCGCATGACTGAGATTCGGTCGCATGAAGACATAACCTCCTTCAGCTTGTGCGTGGTCAAGATAACGGTCTTCCCGCTAGACTTCAACTCCTTCAGCGTCGCAAGCAGATCTTCGACTTCAGACGGAGTGAGCACCGCTGTTGGTTCATCCAGCACGATAATATCGCAGCTGCGATAGAGAGTCTTCATAATCTCAATTCGCTGCTGTTCCCCAACCGATAGCTGCCACACCGGGCGATGCAGCGGGAACACCAGAGCATATCGCTCGCATAGCGCAGAGAGCTCAGCAGTCTTCCTCTCCCGCCACGTTGCTCCGTTCCATAGATTACGCCACCCGCTCGGGTCACCCAGCACAATGTTCTCTAATGCTGTTAACGCAGGCACCAGCTTGAAGTGCTGATGCACCATACCGATTCGACGCTTGGCTGCTTCCTTAGGGGAACGGATCTTCACCTCTGAGCCATTCACCTTAATGATTCCGCTATCAGGACGATAGACCCCGAACAGGATGCTCATGAGCGTGCTCTTCCCTGCTCCGTTCTCCCCTAACAGGGCATGAATCTCTCCTGCAAGCACGCGGAAGCTCACTCCGTCCGCTGCGGCTATCTCACCGAACACTTTGTGAATATCGATCATCTCAATGGCATACTGAGAGCGATCCATGTCACTTCCCCCTGTCAACCTGCACCATTTATGACCATTATATAAGCCGCTGGTTAAGGCGAGCAAGGATTCATGTCAATTTTCATAACACAGAACAAAAGATTTACAGAAGTTTGTGTAAAATTCTAATGGAATGACTCCATAATTAGAACAAAATAGTGTTATTGTTATGTTAGGTATAAGTCAGTTAACCTTGCTCCAGCCGCATGAAAAGACAAAAAACCACATGCCTCTGAGCATGCGGTTCATTCTCTATCTATAGGTCATGACGGCTATATGTATAGGTCAGCTTATCAGCCTTGTGCAGATTGCAGCTGGAGCAAGCGCAGACACAGTTATCCGGCGTCGATAAGCCGCCCTTGGACTTAGGGAGCACATGGTCAATCGTATCGCCATATCGCCCGCAATACTTACAGACGTAGTTATCCCGTTGGAGGACGAAGATACGGAAGTCGCTCTTCGTATACAGCTTATGGATGGTACGGGAGTTCACAATGCCCGCCGCCCCTTCCTTCACCATACGAACAGCCATCGCTGTATCAATATCCGTATGCCAGCGCTTCCCTGATTCTCTGCGACCCCTCAGCTTAATCACGCCTGATCCGCGGTCATTCAATCGATTCGTATCGAAGGTGAACGGCCCGTTCAGCGGTTCGATATGTCTGCGCGGCGGAAGCAGCAAGGGCTGTGCGCTGTCTGTCTGCAAGGCGTTCAGCTTCTGAGCTGCCCCTCCACTCTTACGTCTACGCTTCCTCTTACGCTTGCGCTTCACTGGTTCAGCTTCCGGAGGCTCTTGCCCAGCCTCCTCCGCAATCTCAGGTGATTCACTGGAGATTCCTATCTCCTGCGCACTGGAAGGAGCAGCCTTCCTGCGTCTTCTCCGCTTCCTCTTGCGCTTCGCAGGATTCGAGATACCGATGGACTTATCCATCTCCTCTGCCATACCTGACACGACAGCGGATTCTTCAAGCGCCGCGCCGTTCTCATCCAGGCTTAGCGTATCAAGCTTCTGTTCCGCTGATCGGCTCTTCCTTCTGCGCCTGCGCTTGCGCCTTGCAGGCAGCTCTTCTCCTGCAGGCACCTCCCTGTCTGGATTAAGCTCAGCAAGGGACGGGTTCTCGGTCCTGCTCTTCTTCCTCTGGCAGGAACGGCAGGTGCCCCTTCTTGCGCTTCTGCCCGTTCGCTTAGCATATGAGCTAAGCTCCTTCTCACAGCCGCAGACTGTGCATATTTTAGTGTCCATACCGTTCGCTCCGTTCATATCGTTAACCGAAGCATAACCTATATCCACCCTGCACCGCAAGGAAAGCGCCTTATTTTTCTATTTTTGGCCTAGCTTGAAGTTGCCTGAGCCTGTCTGAACCTCCAACACTCCACTGCCTGAGCCCGCGAATGATCCGATGGCACCTTCGCCATCCTTATCCTCATAAGAGAAGCCCTCCCACTGGATGGATCGATTACCGGAACCGGTCTTGAACTTCACTTGCAGCCCTTCCGGCTTCTGATCGGTATAGACAGAGATGTTACCACTCCCAGCGTACAATCTCATGAGATGATCAATTCGGTCAGTGTAGATGTTAACATTACCACTCCCTAATCGGCCCGACACGCTGCCGCTTCCGTCCCTCAGTGTCACATTACCGCTGCTCAGCTTATATTCCAATTGCTCCAACCGATAATCGTTCATCACAACGTTGCCGGAACCAAGCTTAACCATTGCCGTCTCGCCCGTTACCCCAGACAGACGAAGGTTGCCGCTGCCCGAATAATAGGACATCTTATTGGCATGTAATCCATCTCCTCGAATATTGCCGCTGCCTGCTCGAATGTCCAGACTGCTGCCTTCTAAGTCGGCAGCCTCTATGTTGCCGCTATCCGATCCTATATCAATGGAATTCCAGACGTTACTCGGGAGGGATACTGTAAGATCAACATCCATAATATTAACACCAATCGAGAACTTCTTGGTATTGGCGCCGCTGACGACCAGCTTATCTCCCTGAATATGCGCATCAAGCTTGAACTTATCGACATACTGCTTGCTGGCACGGCCTTCAAGGCGAAGCTTAACCTCAGCCGAATTCGTACGAACGACCTTCACATCCATCTCTTCAAGTGCCAGTTGCAGCTCCTTCACATCACTCGGAACACTGAGAGTCTTCTCCTGAAGAACTGGTTCCGTACCGAAGGTCAAGAGCTGTTCACCGCGGAAGCTCATGAGCACGCCAATGATTCCAACACCGATCATAACGAGAGCAGACCCTGCCCACTTGTTCATCCTTGTCTCCCCCTCACTAGTCGGGTATTGAACTTCAGATATCGAAGAGTAGATGTGTATAATACCTTCGTCAGCTTGTTAAGTCCGAGTCCCAGCAGAATCGCTAGCCCCCACACGATAAGTGCGAGTGATACAGCCTGCTTCATCGTTAGATTCCCATTCCATATACTATCCAGTATGACTCCGATTCCCGCTGCCCCAAGGGCAAGGACAGCGGACCACAGCGCCAGTATCACAGCAAGCAGCCCGGCATAAGGTCCGAGAACGAAGATCGCATTGAATAATCCGAGCCCTAACGTGGCGAACACAGCCTTAGACAAGCTTGATATATTATTGTTCGTCTCAGCCTGCTCTACCCTGTAATTGAGCAGCAGCTCACTTGCATTGACTCTTGGATCACCAAGCTCTGCGGCTGCTTGCTCTTCCGACTTGCCATCCTCCACCGCCATCTGAAAATGCATCTCATAATCCATCAACATCTCTCTTCTCAGATGCTCCGGCACCTTGCTAAGATAACGATCGAGCTCCTGCATATAACGTTGCCTTGTCTTCATCATGGCCTGATCCCTTCTTCGATAATCTCGTTAACTCCCGCCGTGAATTGATGCCACTCGTCAATCAACCCGCGCATATGCGCCCAGCCGTCCTTAGTGAGCCTATAATACTTGCGGGGCGGACCTTCCGTCGATTCCTTCAGATAAGTAGAGAAGTACCCCTCTTGTGTCAGCCGATTAAGCAGCGGATATACGCTGCCTACCGCTACCTCGAACTTCTCAGAGATCTTAACCGCCAGCTCGTAGCCGTACCTGTCCTCACGCGAGGCAAGCACGAGTACGCACACTTCTAGTACGCCCTTCTTGAACTGAATATTCATTCGTCCGTCCGCTCCTCTATGAAGCTATACACACTATTCTATATTAATGCATAGCGTGATGCACAATCCGTCAATCCCTGCTCCAAGAGCATATCATACCACTATTCTACATTGCAATATACTAATTATCTCTTCATACCGAGAAATCGAATAAAAAAAAGGATCCCCCATGATATGTGAAGGATACCCTAATTGTTCTCAGCCTCTCAGTCCATTCTTCCAGTCGTCCATTATAACGATGCCATTAGCTCTGACCAGTTCAATATAACGACCGCTAGAGCCAGAACGAACAGCACGATCCCAGGGATTGCAGCCTTAATCGGATCCTTCGCTCTAAGGTGAGAGATGACTGCGCCGAGCATAATGACCCCAATCCATAGACCAGCTATTGCGGCAATGTCTGCATACCAGATCCCAACGATCATGCCTGCTGCACCAATCAACTGCATGGAACCTGTCAGAATACGGAACCATTGCGGCAGTCCAAGATGGTTGAAGCTGTCAACTTGGGCCTTCTGCCCGGACAGCTTGCCGAATGCAGAGAGGAGGAACATAAGACCTAATAAGACTTGCAGCACAATTGATACAATATCCAAATTCATTACCCCCATATAGTAAGTATACTCACTATGAATATAATCATTAATTAAGTTCGTGTCAATACAGATTAAGATATTGCCGTGAGCTCTCTTCTATTCCAGGTAAAAAAAGGAGTGCTCAGCGAATTCGCCAAGCACTCCTATTGAACATGCTATTGCTTAACCAAGACTCACGAACTTGCCGCTAGCTTGCGATTCGAAGGCGCCGAGAATAACGGCTAGCGACTTGCGCCCCTCTTCTCCAGGAACGGGAGGAGTGGTCTTCGTCACTATGCTGTTCAGGAAGGCGTCAATAACGCCGCTCGATTCCTGCTTGTCATTCGTTGAGATGGCTCCCACCTTGTGCTTCTCAACTGTCCCATTCCGAAGCTCGACAATGACTTGATCATTCGGGTCAGTGCCAATCTTCATGACGCCATTCTCGCACCATAGCACGGTACTGTTGTCTTCACCCTTGTAATAGGTCCAGCTGGCTACGAGCGTACCTACAGCACCGCTCTTCATGCGCAGGAGGCAGGAGGCATTATCATCAATATCCGTGCCTTCCTTGTGAATCGTATCGATGAAGCCTGCAACCTGCGCCACTTCATCATTCAGCATCCAGCGAATCATATCCGCCTTGTGGACGCCGAGGTCACCCATCGCACCCATATACGCTTGTTCCTTGTGGAAGAACCAGCTGCCCGGCCCGTCAACACTCCAGTATTCAGGACCTGGATGTCCGAAGGAAGTGCGGAACGTGATGACCTT
The DNA here is from genome assembly GCF_042653305.1 of Paenibacillus sp. GCM10023252. NCBI lineage: Bacteria > Bacillati > Bacillota > Bacilli > Caryophanales > Paenibacillaceae > Paenibacillus > Paenibacillus sp. GCM10023252. The sequence goes on along the minus strand of NZ_JBHSHW010000002.1, from coordinate 28,936 downwards.
GCCAAGCACACCGGAATCAAGGATCTGCTTCGCCTTCACATGCGGAGGCATGAAGCGTTGATTATGGCCTACCATTAAGTACACCCCGTTACGATTGGAAGCCTCTACCATAGCTGCTGCTTCTGCATCTGTCACGGCCATAGGCTTCTCAACTAGAACGTGTGCTCCAGCATTGGCAGCATCGATAGAGATTGATGCATGGAGCGCATTCGGTGTACAGACACTAACTGCATCCGGCTTCACTTCCCGAAGCATAACCTTATAATCGGTATATGCCTTCGCCCCATATTGTTCGGCGTAATGCTGGGCACGCTCTGCAACAGGATCGCAGAAGGCTACAAGCTCTGCGTTCGGGTTAGCCGCATACTCAGGAATATGGCGATGCTTGGAGATTGATCCGCAGCCAATCACTGCGATTCGGATTATACTCATATGCTGGTGAAGCTCCTCTCGCGTTCATATTTCTTCTATTTAGACGCTCTGCAGATAATTCTTAGACGCTCTGCAGATAATTCTGCTTCAGCCAGTTGATGCTAGTAGCAACCGATTCCATCGGGGGGTTGGCACAGGAATCCTGCTCGACTATAATCCACTCCACGTCTGCAGCTTCAGCACTCTTAATAATGTCTGTCAACGGCAGGTCCCCTTGGCCAAGCTCAACCGTATCGATACTGCCAACCGCAGAGTTTGCCTTGCGGAAGTCCTTCAGATGCAGCAGCGGTAGACGTCCCTTATACTTGGCAATATAGGCAAGAGGGTCATTGCCGGCATACTGAACCCAGCCAATATCCATCTCTACATGAAGATGCTCTGGAGCAGTACGGCTATAGATAGCATCGAAGGCTGAACCGCCGTCTAGCTGGTCTTCGAATTCGAAGGCATGATTGTGATAACCGAAGGAGATCCCTGCTTCATGCATTCGCTTGCCGATCGCCTCAAGCCTCTCTATCACGTCAATCCAAGCCTCTTCACTTCCGCGGTTCTCCACAGCAAGATAAGGGCATACGGCATACTTGGCACCAATCGTCTGCAAGTAAGCAATCTGAGCTTCAATATCTTCCTCCAGCTGCTGGAAGCCGAGGTGGGCTCCGATAGCCGTTAGATTCAGCTCCTTAAGCAGGTCACGCATCTTCTCAGCAGGGACATCCCCATAGCCTGCGAATTCAACCCCTTCATAGCCCATAGCTGCCACTTGGCGCAAGGTACCCTCGAAGTCTTCTGATGTCGCATCACGAACCGTATACAATTGCAAGCCAATATTAAGTTTTGTCATTGTCGATTGCACGCCCCTATTAGGATGAATTAGTATGCCTTCAGTCGATTTCTAGCCCATCTTGTCTTTATTTTGCTATACGTTTTCATTATAAGTGGCATCAGCGCGGTTAACTAGGAGTCGGATTACCCTTTTCTTATGCGATTTTGCCCTGTCTTGTCCCAGCCGTTATCCACAGATAGATGAGAGGGCCAAGGATCGGGATGAGGCCAAGCAGCGCTCCACCCCGCTTCGACAGCCGATTATTCGTATAGATTGCATAGACAGACAGCAGAGTTAATAGGACGAAGTCTATGGTCATCACATGAACGAACGATGAATGGCGGAATGCTGCGGCATAGGCCTCACCATCACCGCCAGTGATGGCATAGATCATGAGAGCGGAAGTGATTAAGAATAAGAGTGAGACGAATAGACGGCTGTCCGTGATACGTAAGAGGAAGATCGGCGTTCGATTGCCCTCGGATCTGCTAGCTAGGCCGCTCAGCAAGAAGTAATACGGAAGCAGCGCGAAGGCGCCCAGTGCGAAGGACAATAGGACGAATGGCCAAGCCGGTATTCTCAGACGATCATCTCTTAAGAGCAGACAGGCGTAGACCATAGGGAACACGCCGAGCAGAGAGAACATGACGAGGACAGCAGGCTCTTCGGCCTTCATTCTCAATAGATCTTGCAGGATTGGATCTTGGCTGCCGGAAGCTCCTGGCGCTAACAGCCAGGCATAGGAGATGAACAGCAGCCACATGACAAATAACAGCATTCTCAACGAGCATTCCTCTCCTTCCACGTGCAGTCTAATATGTACAAGCATACGGTTCATTCCGTCGCTTCATGGGTATTATACCAGAGTAACCATACGCGAAGGGAGCATTGAACCATGAATCATTTGCAGTTGGAGAAGGAGATCATTGAAGCGCTGGGCAGGCATCGCTATGGCTCTCTGGCCACTATCGAGGGAGATAAGCCCAAGGCGAGGTATATGGCTATTTTTCACGATGGACTTCAGGTGTATCTGGCTACGAATCGCAAGACTCATAAGGTAGAGGAGCTGCAGGATAATCCACATGCCTTCCTGCTATTCGGCCACGAAGGAACAGGACCGGATGAGATCGTTGAATTGCAAGGTACGGTTCAGATTACGAAGGACGAGACGCTCCGTCACAAGCTGTGGAACGATGAGCTCAAGCCTTGGTTCGAAGGGCCTGACGATCCTGACTATGTCATCTTGAACATTACACCTTCACGGATTGAATATACAGGGCAAGATCAGAAGCGTAAGGTATGGGAGGCTTAATTGCAGCAGCATAGGCACCTATAAGCAGAGACCCTCCATGCAAGGCTGTCGATTGCAGCTTGCACGGAGGGTCTCTGCTTGCTCACCGCCCTTGTTAATCACCGAACCCTTGGGACTGCCGTTCATCCGTTGCAATCTGCCAGCGCACGCCGAAGCGATCCTCCACTCTGCCGAACATCGCTCCCCAGAACATCTTCTCGAATTCCATGATAATCCTGCCGCCGGCCGCAAGTCCTTCATATGCCCCCTTGGCAGCGGTGTCAGATGGGAATTCCAGCACCAAGTCCAACCCCTTAGTGCCCCGCTCTGCAAGCTCACCATCAGCCAGATAGAAGGTAACTCCGGCTGCCTCGAGGACGAGATGCATGACCCGATCCTTCCATTCATCACGAACGCCCGGCATGTCACCGAACGTCTGAATACGCCTGATGTCACCTCCGAGCACCTTAGCATAGTACGCCGCTTGAGTTCTTGCATCCTCACAATACAGATAAGGGCGAAGCTTAGCCAAGTTCATCACACTCCCATATTCTTAGTCCATGCTATTATTCCTCTTACTTGAATCCGAATCCCTGGCCCCTGAGTGTCTCTTCGTGCAACCGCTCTGGCTGCTTACTCTTGGCTGCCATCATCTCAGACCAGCCAGACGTTCGCTTACCGCCCGTTCGTTCATTCATATATTGACTAATTGTATCATTATATCTCTTCAACAAGGAATCGTATTGGTCACTGCTATAGCTGTTCTCATGGATGATCGCCTCCAGCGGAAGTCTAGGATGAGCAGACGGCTCTTGATCTGGAATACCGATGCACATCCCGAACACCGGGAAGACATGCTTCGGAAGCTTCAGCAGCTTCGTCACTTCTCCTAGCTGATTGCGAATACCCCCGATATAGACGATGCCAAGCCCCATGGACTCCGCAGCTACGGCTGCATTCTGAGCAGCAAGAGCAGTATCCACCGCGCTGACCAGGAAGTTCTCTGCGGAGTCATTCCACTTCCTCTCCTCCTCCACCATTCCAATAGCAACACCAAGACGCTGCAGATCAGCACACCATACGAGGAATTCAGGCGCTTCCGCTACATACGCTTGGTTGCCGGCCAGAGCCGCAAGCTGAGCCCGAAGCTCCTTGTCCGTAATCCGGATCACGCTGTAAGCCTGCATGTGGCTCGAGGTTGACGCCATTTGCCCGCATCGAATTATGGTATGAAGCTGCTCAGACGTTATGTCTTCGTTTTTGAACTTGCGAATCGATCGATGGTTCATCAATAAGCTTATCATCTCGTTCATCTGAGTCTTGCCCCTCTCTACTATTGCAACTATGAAAATCTTAACATTTGCATTATACTGATTACAAATCTATTATTCTTAACTAGATTGACTTCATTATAGCACGATTCTGACATGATTCGACATAATCAAGACCATAGGAGCGAGGCAGCATGGGAGATCGTTCAACCAGAGAGGTGCATTCTGAATACAGCTTGCTTACAAGCTGCAGCTTCCCGTTAACCGTTCGGCGCGGGCAGTCCAAGGCAGAGGAAGAAGAGAGTCTCATGGACTGCCATTGGCACCCTGAAGCAGAATGGTTCTTCGTCATGGAGGGTGAGCTGCTATTCCAGGTTGATACGGAATGCTTCCGCGTTGCAGCAGGTGAGGCTGTCTTCCTGGACGGAGGAGAGGTTCATGCCGCTTATTCCATAAGCGGAACAGCTTGTGCATATTGCTCCATTGTGTTCAATCCTTCCATGCTGACATGCTCCATTCCTGATCTCATCGAGCAGACAATTGTATCACCGCTCCAACAGCGCAAGCGTACATTCCCCAGACATGTGAAGGGAATTCATCCGTGGGAGCAACAAATTGTTCACTTCATTCGTCTTATTATGGAAGCAGATGAATCGAAGAATACTTGTTACGAGGCTGCCATTAAGGGGTACCTATTCCTAATGCTTCCTATCCTCGCTGCTGATGGCTGCTCCGTCAATCGCAGTCAGCCTCAGCCTGCTGAACAGGATAAGATGCTCAGGCTCAAGCAAGTGATTCAGCACATGCAGCTTCATTACACCCGAACGATTCGCTCGGCAGAGCTAGCGGAGCTCGTTCGAATGAGCGAAGGCCAGTTTTGCCGGTTTTTCAAGTCCATGACCCGGAAGACTCCTATTGAATACTTGAATGCTTATCGAGTCATGCGAGCGGCTGAACTGCTTAGAGGCAGCAGCCGCAAGATATCGGACATCGCTGCAGATGTCGGCTTTGATCACAACAGCTATTTTGTCCGCGTATTTCGCAAGGCAACGGGTTATTCCCCTACACAATTTCGCAAGGCAGCGATTGGGACAAGTGGGGAATGATGGTGCTCGAACTTCCCTAACACTGCTAGATTAAGCCGTTTGACGATATTTTGTAACAATTATTCACTGTTTTTTAAGTATCTATTAATGATTGTATAGTAGACTTATGGAAAGTTAATCACTTGTTGATGAAATGGAGGCCGAAAGTGATGAGAACCATGATTTTATTTCAGAACCGTACGATTCCAGTGTACCTCACCGATACGAACAAAAAAGCGATCGATAAATTGTCCGACGTACTTAACCGTAAGCTTACGACAGGCAAAAATGCCATCAAAAATACAATTAAATCCCTGATTAGCATAGAGATTGATGGCAGTGAAGCCACTCTGCATACTTACCATGAGAAGGACACAATGACCATCTCCCTATACTAAGGAGTATACTAGGCTTATACACGAAGCCCCCGCAGCTTGCTGAAGAGATGATTCAGCGGCTGCGGGGGCTTCGTGTCATTAGATATTCTATAATTGTTATCCTTCGATCAGGCTTCTCACTTGCTTCTGCTGTTCTTCTCGTTCCGGCTCCTGCGACTCTTCCGCCATTGAAAATTCCCGACAACAAACAAGGCAGTACCTATCCAGCCGCATAGAGCTGCAAGCAGGAGAATGTCGGACAACGGTACGCTCGTAGACAGGGAGGCCCCTATAATTGGTCCTAGTGTGCCTCGAATGCCGAAGAGCATGAGATGGAGGCCGAACACAGCCGCTTCCCTCCCTGGTGCAAGCCGGAAGATGAAGGCCAGTATGCCAATGTCCCAGATCGCCTCTCCAATGCCCTGTATTCCGTTGCCTACAATGACCGCAGGGTAGGTCCCCCACATTCCGTACAGCATGGGGACTATAGCATAGGCAGCGATGCCGCATATTAAGGTGTACTTAATATCGATTCGATCCAGCAAGCGTCCGGCGATTAAGTAAGTTAACAGCAACCCTGTGAAATAAGCGATTCTCGCATAACCGATCTCGATATTGCTAAGCGACAGCGTGTCCACCTGAACAATCTGATAGATGGGATTCGACAGCATATTGCCGAAGCCGGCAAAGGTCGTGGCGGCAAGAAATACAGCGAGCACTCGATTGTCTCGAATAAGCTGCCACTGTGCACCTATCGAGAAGCTCCTTGCCGACGGAGAGGGCTGCGCAGCAGGCTCTGGCATTCGAATGGTGTTGAACAACAATATGGATATGGCTCCGAAGATGGCAGCGGTAATGAGCGGTCCCGCCGGCCCGCTTCCCTCCGCCCATAATCCGACAACGTAGGCTAGCGGAATCATTAACGTACCCATCGCCACGCGAACATAGCCCATCAATCTGCCCCGCAGATCAGCTGGATAGATTCGTGATACAAGCGCGGCATAGGCTGGCGCTTGGATGCCCATTAACAGCTGGAATAGAATAGCTGCAGCCACATAGACGACAGGCGTCGGGTAGAAGGCTGGCAAGAACAACAGCAATCTCCCGATTAAGTTAGGGATAACTACGAATGGTCTAGGATTACCTGACCTCTCAATTAAGATTGCCCACAAGGGAGAGAATAATAATCCTATTGCAGGAGCTGCCGACAGGAGGCCAACCTGTACATTCGTTGCTCCGTCTTGAATAGCGAACGGAATGTAGAATTGGTTAAGCACTACGTTGAAGAGGCTGAATAAGATGGATGCACCGAAGTCGATTCTCGCATTATGCCAGACGCCCTTGCTCATCGGCATACCCAGCTTCATCATGCTAGCCGTTGAATGTTGTTCCATCTGAATATTCATGTTCCTTTCTTCCTAACAGACAATAAGATCCACTTCATTTAACAACAGAAACCCCTGCATCCGCAAGGGTCTAAGTTGCTCTATTATTATGGGATCATGTCCAGATTCTTGCCGAGCCGGTCTAGTCCTGCCCACTGCCCGCGTGCCAGCGGCAGCGCTGATGCTGCATCCATCAGATAGACCTGCCCCGACTGAACCGCCTTCAGACCCTGCCACAGCTCATTACTCTGAATATCCAGCGAGTAATTGCCAGGCTTCACATAATCCTCTGCCAAGAAGATGAAGTCTGGATTATGCTTAGCAAGCGCCTCATGATCCGCCATTCCGCCTTCCTTCCATTCTGGCAACTCTGTAAGTCCGATCGCACTCAGATACGACTGAACGGAAGAACCGCCATAGACGATGTTGCCCTTGCTAGTGGCCATCAGGAACACGCCCGTCTTGCCTTCAGCACCCTTGGCTTGAACAGTCTTCTTCACTTCGGCTAATCGGTTCGCATACTTGTCAATAATAGCCTTAGCAGCATCCGTCTCATTCATAATCCTGGCTACAGCAAGCAGCATCTGATCGAAGCTGTACTGTCCCTGCGCGGATTCGAGTACAACAGTTGGAGCGATTCCGCTAAGCTTGTCATAATCCGACCCATCTCCGGCTAGAGAGAGAATAAGATCAGGAGCTGCCTTCTCGATCCCCTCATAGTCTATAGGTGACCCAAGGTCAACAATGGTTCCCTTATTCAACTCTTCGTCATAGATTCGAAGATTCGTAAGCAGGCTGTAATCAACCGTTCCATAAGGTGCTGTACCGAGCTCCAGCAGTTGTGCTGCCGCTATATAGCTCGTTGTGATGATTTTCTTCGGCTGCGCCTTAACCGTAGTTGTACCTTCGAGATGCTTCACTTCCAATGGATAGCCCGAGTCCGTCTTGGAGCTGCTGCTTGACTGGCATGCAGACATCATCATTGCTGCTAGTGCGATTAGGATAAGTATTCTTACTTTCTTCATCTTCATTGTCCCCTGTCCATATGCTCTGATTATTCCACATGATGCCACTGATAATGATTATCATCCATAATATTCTATAGACTAATCTACTATCTGTCAATTCCATATGAGCATAAGAACCTATTAAGTATAATAAAAAACTCCGAAGCCTACTGGCCGCAGAGTCTTGAATGTTGCATTACGAACCCCTCAAGCTGCATGCACGCTACGCCAGCTTGTAATCAGCACGATACTCCTTGAACACAGGATTCTCACCTGCGACCATAAGCCCTTGTCCCCAATTCACATGCTCATCATTAATCGGCAGATCGGCAGGGTCGCGATACTGGAACAGGACATTACGCCGCGGCCGTTCGCTTCGGTTCACATCCGAACCATGTATCGTCAAGTAATTGAAGAACAAGACATCTCCCGCTTGAGCCGGGCAAGGTGTTCCGAGAGACAAGGGGTACTCCTTATGGTTCAAGTAGTGAGCTCCGACATGCGGCAGAGGTCCCTGCTTGTGTGAGCCAGGAATAACACTCAAGCAGCCATTCTCCAGGTCAGAATCATCGAGATGCATACTAGCGGCCAGCATCGAGTGCCGAGCATGCGGGAAGTACGGATAGTCTTGATGCATCGGGAAGGCCGCGCCGCGCTCAGGCGGCTTCACGAGCATTTTACTGTGATGCAGCTGTACGTTCGGACCGATTAGCTCTGTCAGCACCGCAGTCATGTTCGGATGGGAGAGCGCTCTGGTGAAGACCGCTTCATGATAATGCACATCATGGAATCCCTTGAGAACAAGCTTCTTCAATTCCTCAGGAGGCAGGAAGTCTCCTTGCCAGGCATGGCTGCGATCGTATTTGGTTGCTGCCGCTTTCTGTATAACCCGTTCAACCGCTTCCCTCATCTCAGCCACTTCTTCTGGAGAGAAGACCCCCTTCACTAACAGGTAGCCATTTTCATTGTAAAATTGCGCATCCACCTTCACACTCATTCATCCCGCTCCCTTTTGCCTATGTCATAATTTCATTCATTCATAGTACTATTCTAATCGGTGTGTACAGCCATGTATTTAAAAAGATGCGCCAGATTATTGCAATATTACGCCTCAATTCATGATAGGATTAGGTTAACTATTAATCCTAGATGCGGAGGAAGCCAGCTATGCTGACAGCATTAGACATCAACTTCAATACTGCCCTGCCTTACCTAAGGCATATAGTTGAGACGCGCACCGAGTATGCGGCCTATTACATTCATGCCTGGGGAGGAAGCTCCAGCCATCTGGACAATCTTCCTCACACCCATTCCTTCTTCGAGATCTGTTACGTCGTAAGCGGGGAGGGGGTCTATCAGGATGGAGCTTCAACCTATGTCCTTCGCGAGGGAGACCTGTTCTGCTCTAGGCCGCATATTACCCATCAGATCCATCAGGGAGCGCAGCTTCATCTCATCTGGATCGGATTCGAATTAAGGGTGAAGCATTCTTCTCCTGAGGCCATCCAGCTCTGTCAGCAGCTCGCAGTGACCGACCACTACTTCCTCCGTGATGCCCATTCCATGCCTGCGGTACTCATCTGGCAGGCCATCCTTATCCAGGCTTCAATTGGTCATGGGAGCATCGATGTGCTGCAGCCACTTGCTGCAGGATTCTTAAGTACGTTAATGGGCAGCTTCCTGAGAACAGAAGCCCCTGTGGAACAGGTAACCGATCGTCCTGATCGAGTCCTGCTCCAGGCCAAGACCTTCATCATTGATAATCTGACCAGGCCGCTGCAGCTAGAGCACGTAGCTGATTATTTGCATGTATCATCCCGTTACTTATCACGCTTATTCCATGACCACGATCGGCATACCTTCGTTACCTTCTTGAGGGCAGCACGCGTCAATCTGGCTGCAGAGCTGTTGAGACAGGACCGCTTATCCATTAAGGAGATTGCTGCAGCCTGCGGCTTCGACTCCGTCCACTACTTCACCCGGGTATTTCAAGGCGAGATGGGAGTTCCACCCGGGCAATACCGCAAGCAAGCTCGGCTATAACTATAACGAAGGAGCAGCCCTCTCGCACGGAGAGGGCTGCTCCTTCGTTGAATGGTTGGATTACTTGGGTTCGATCAATTGGCCACACGTCTTCCGAAGAGGAATCGGCCTTGCCAATAGCTGTCGAAGCGGTCGAATATAACGCCTGGATCACCGTAAGTATGGATCATATTCCCATCACCTGCATAGATGCCCACATGGCCTACGACTTCATTGCTCTCATACCGCCCTGGGGTGAAGAAGAACATGAGATCTCCAGCCTGCAGCTCATCCTTCTCTACGCGCTCACCGACTTGCGATTGAGAGAGTGACGTCCTAGGCAGATTAATCCCATACCGCTCGAATACATGCGCTGTGAACGTCGAGCAATCGAACTTCCTCGTTCGCTCATAATCTCCCGTCCCGAATTCATAAGGGGTTCCTTCGAACGACCTCGCATACTGAATCAGCTCAGTCGCATCATACCCTGCCGCCAAGCCTCGATAGGTAGCTCCATCAGACGATCCGTCTGATGATGACTGCCGCTCAGCAGTGATAGGGGTCATGACGATCTGCTGCCTGGTTTCATCCCAATTCAATGGGGTTCCAAGCAGAGCTGACAATGACTCCATGGTCATGTACGGCTCATTGTCCAGCTCTCTAAGCGGCTCGGGAAGCCTTATCACCTTATCACCGGCTGACGCTTCCTTATGATTAATCTGCACGTTGTAGTTCGGATTAGTCTGCCCCATTGCATAATGGCCGCCACCATCTTCATGCAGCTGTAATCCTAATGCCTTAGCGGCACCCTTCAGAGGCACCCATATATGTCCACTATCCCTGTATATAGGCAGATGATTAGCTACGAGCTCATCTGCGACGAGCAGCTTGGCGTCCTGTCCGGTGATACTGGAGAGACGCGGGCCTTCGTTCCGGTTCGTATCATCTGATGTGCCGCAGCCGGACATCCCTGCCATGATGCATGCCGCTATTCCTAATTTTATGAATTGAACTGCAGCTGAGGTAAGCTTTTTGTTCACCAAGCTAATCAAGCTCCTTTGTGGTCAAGGTTCAAGTTAGACTTAGTCTGAGTCTTAGAGCTAGGAAGTATGTAAGCAGGTATACAAAAAAAGAACCCTTATCCATCAAGGGTTCTTGAGCATTTGTCATATTGGTGCGGTAGACAGGATTTGAACCTGCACGTCCATTGGACACTACCCCCTCAAGATAGCGTGTCTGCCGTTCCACCACTACCGCACATTATAGGGGAAAAAATGGTGAGCCATGTAGGACTCGAACCTACGACACCCTGATTAAAAGTCAGGTGCTCTACCAACTGAGCTAATGGCTCTCATAGAGAGAAGATGGTGACCCGTAGGGGACTCGAACCCCTGTTACCTCCGTGAAAGGGAGGTGTCTTAACCACTTGACCAACGGGCCTTAAGCTTGTCATTCTTGGGATCATACTCTTAAGCGACAAAAATGATTTTATCATAAACGCTTGTTTAGAAGCAAGTACTTTTTTTTGCAATTGTCTTGCGGGCAAAGAAAAAGGACCTGCTGCAACGGTCCTCCGTACAATCAATTGCTTAATCATATGGTGGCGGAGAGAGAGGGATTCGAACCCTCGCACCACTTGCGCAGTCTAACCCCTTAGCAGAGGGTCCCCTTGAGCCACTTGGGTATCTCTCCAAATCTGGCTCCCCGAACAGGACTCGAACCTGTGACAACTCGATTAACAGTCGAGTGCTCTACCAACTGAGCTATCAGGGAAAAGTAAAAGCGACAAGTAGTAATATATCATGCGTGAAATTATAAGTCAAGCATTTTAATTAATAATTTTCCTCGGCACTTCCCGCATGCATATCTACTTGGATCTACACGCCTTCTCCTCGGATATTCCATACCGCAAGCTTGGCAGATGAGCTTGTACTTATAGGGCGCAGGCCTCCGCATGGCACGCTCAGGCAGAGACTTGCAGAACCTAGCGCCGCCTACTTGCTGCAGAAGCGTCTTGAAGTCCTTGTCCCGATGTTGATAGCCCCTCTTCATAATATGGAGATGATAGTGGCACAGCTCATGCTTAATGATCTTCTCGGTCTCCTCCGTGCCGAAGCTCGCCAGTTGATGCGGACTAATCTCAATATGATGGCTCTTGGTGAAATATCGGCCGCCTGTCGCCTTCAGTCGGCTGTTGAAGGTGGCACGATGCAGGAATGGCCGCCCGAAGTACTTCAGCGACACCTGCTCCACCCACAATTGCAGCGTTTCATCATTCATCGACTTTTCTCCCCCAACTACTTGAATTGTAAAGCCTCAATACGCTACACTTCAAGTAGAATTAACGTTAGTTCATTGCCAATCAGCATGACCGAGGGGAGCCAGACCATTATTATGCCTACTATGCGTTACGTACTTATGAAGGAAGCCGACAGCCTCTTCTTCGTAGAGATGCCAGCCACACATGCCTACCAGCTCAGCGCCCTTAACCTGAGACTTCATAAAGAGATCGACAAGCTGACAGCCGAAGCTGTACCTCAGCTGCCATACGCTGTAGCAGAATGCAATGATGTAGAACTGCACAGCAGCAGCCTTACAATTGAGGATGGGCTACAGTACATTAACAAGCTCGAGCAGGAATTCGCCGCAACGAAGGAGAGCGCTTATCCGCTTATCTCCTTGCTGACAGAGATTCGGGCGCTTCAGGCACAGCTCGAGCAATGGTACGAGGAAGAACTAGAGGGATAGAGCGTTCCCGTTAGGACCTGCACGGACCTTCGCCCTCCCCCATATGCTAATACTACTTCAAGTATAGCACCGGGAGGAGGACGATTATGCCTCAGTGGCTCTGCAATCAACTGATGCGCGCCTATCTGAAGAAGGACCTTCGGCAGATTCGTCTGCTTAATGATTGCTGGTACTTCTATCGCGACAAGCATAGCTCCAAGCCGGGTGAGGATGGCGCAAGCCTTCCGCTTGGTGGTACTCCATTCGATTAGATCAAGCTGGTACAGCAATACCCGCGGCTGCCCTCCAAGGCAACTGCGGGTATTTGTTATGGTTATTAAGCTTGCCCCTTCGGAGAGCGCATCGTTAGACTCACTCGCCCCTTGGCCCCATCCACACCAATAACCCATACGGTGACCTGGTCGCCAACGGAGACCACGTCCATTGGATGCTTCACGAACTTGTTGCTTAGCTGCGAGATATGCACGAGGCCGTCATTCTTAATGCCGATATCGATGAAGGCACCGAAATCAATGACATTACGCACCGTCCCCTGCAGCTCCATCCCCGGCTTCAGATCCTCAAGACTCAGTACCTCCGTGTGGAAGATCGGCGGAGGAAGCTCTTCACGCGGGTCTCTTCCCGGCCGCAGAAGACTGTCCACAATGTCGCGAAGCGTCGGTACGCCGACTCCGAGCGCTGGAGCAACCGCCTCGGCATCGACCTCGGCCAGCTTCAACTTCAACTCCTCTGAGCCTAGTGCTGCCAGCTCTATGCGGAGCTCGGCGAACAGCTGGTCCACCACACGATAAGATTCGGGATGGATTGGAGTCTGGTCGAGCGGATTGCGGCCATCTGCTATGCGAAGGAAGCCGATGCACTGCTCATAGGACTTCGCGCCGAGACGCGGAACCTTCTGAAGCTGGGATCTCGCGTTGAACTTCCCATGCTCTTCGCGATACTTCACTATGTTCTTCGCAATCGTAGCGTTAATCCCTGCTACATAAGACAACAGCGAAGCCGAGGCTGTGTTGACGTCAACCCCAACATGGTTCACCGCAGACTCGACGACGCCGCCTAACGTCTCATCTAGCCGCTTCTGAGAGACATCATGCTGATATTGACCAACCCCAATCGCCTTCGGTTCGATCTTAACCAGCTCAGCTAGCGGGTCCTGAAGCCTGCGAGCGATGGATACCGCGCTTCGCTCAGCCACATCCAGCGCTGGGAATTCCTCCGCCGCCAGCTTGGAAGCGGAATAGACGCTAGCTCCCGCTTCATTGACGATGATGTACTTCAGTTCGGAGGCGCTTCCAGCCCCGTTCCCCTTCCGCTTCCCGATTAGAGAAGCGATGAACTGCTCCGTCTCACGAGAAGCGGTCCCGTTGCCGATGACGATGAGTCCGACCTTGTACTTGTCGATCAGAGCATTGATCAGCTTCTCTGCCTCTGCGACCTTATTGTTCGGAGGTGTCGGGTAAGAGACTGCTACCTCCAGCAGCTTGCCCGTATCATCAACAACGGCGAGCTTACAGCCTGTCCGGAATGCTGGATCCACTCCAAGAATAATCTGACCGCGAACAGGCGGCTGGAGCAGCAGATTCCGCAGATTCTCGGAGAAGATGGAGATCGCATGCTCCTCCGCCTTGGCAGTCATCTCTCCGCGTACCTCCCGTTCAATGGATGGTGCAATGAGACGCTTATAGCTGTCCTCTATAATGCCAATCAGCACTTCACGTATGCCTTGGGCAGTACCATTACGCAGCGTCATCCTCGTCATATAATCGTGGATGCGCTGCGGTGACAGCTCGAAGGAGACGCGCAGCACTTCTTCTCGCTCTCCTCGATTAATCGCCAATATGCGATGAGGAGGCAGCTTGCGTACAGGCTCTTGGTAGCTGTAGTACATCTCGTAGACCGACTCTTCATCTGCCTTCTTAGCCTCTGTCTTCAGCAGCGCTTGTTCGAACGTATGCTGGCGGACCCACTTCCGAATGGCTGGGTCATCGGCGAGATTCTCAGCAAGGATGTCCATCGCTCCTTGCAAGGCGTCTTGAGGCGTTGCCACGCCTGCGGACTCATTAACATAGGCCGCGGCCTGCGCCAGCGGATCTCCTTGCCGAGGCTGACTCCATAGCCATAGCGCGAGCGGCTCCAGCCCTCGTTCCTTGGCCACGGAGGCGCGGGTCTTACGCTTCTGCCGATAAGGACGGTATAGGTCCTCCACTTCCTGCAGCTTGGTTGACGCTGAGATCTGTCCTCTGAGCTGCTCCGTGAGCTTGCCTTGCTCGTCAATTAACCGCAGCACCTCGGCCTTGCGCTCCTCCAGGTTACGCATATACTGAAGACGATCCTCAATGGCACGCAGATCATTCTCATCCAGCTCGCCGGTCATCTCCTTCCTGTAGCGGGCAATGAATGGTATCGTATTGCCTTCATCCAAGAGACCGACGGCTGCCTTCACCTTCGTTACCGGAATGCTTAGCTCAGCCGCAATCACCCGTGTCATGAGAGCGCTCTGCTCTGCATTCGCCTGGTCTGTATGTACTTGCTTCGTGTCTGCCAATTCACTGCACCATCCTTCAATGGATTCTAATCATGATTGCAAAAAAACGCCGGAGACGAAGGCATACTGCCTTAGCTCCAGCGAGTGTTCACTATCTTGTGTAAGGATTGTTCGCTAGCTCGTAGCCAATCGTTGTCTTGGGGCCATGCCCAGGGTAGACGACCGTGTCCGGAGTGAGCTTGTACAGCTTGTTCTGTATGGAGTCGTACAGATCCCGCTCCTTGCCGCCAGGTAAGTCAGTCCGGCCTACGGACTGCTTGAAGAGCACATCCCCGGAGAACAAGTCATTCCCGCACAGGAAGGAGACGCTCCCTGGAGAGTGTCCAGGGGTATGCATCACCTTGAACGTATGGCCGATTAGTTCCAGCGTCTGACCTTCATCAAGCGCATATTCGGCTGGGTCCGTCGTTAGCGGCGGGGTCACATCCGACCAACGAAGGGAGCCATTCTTCTTCGGATCCGTCAGCCAATCCCCCTCGAGATCATGAATATAGACGGGGCATCCTGTTGCCTTGCGCACCTCATCCACTCCTCCCATATGGTCGAAGTGAGCATGGGTGAGCAGTATGGCTTCCAGATGAATGCCGGCGATACGATCTAGCAGTCGCTTCGGATTCATGCCGGGATCGATTACGATGCCGCGGGAGCGTGCTTCATCTGTTAATAAGTAAGCATTGGTCTGAATAGGGCCTAAGCTGAACGTCTCAATAAGGAGCTTGCTCATGCTAGAACGAGGACAGCAGCTCGCGCAGCTCTGTAACAATGACAGACTGATAGCCGGTGCCTTCTCCGTAGCGTCGTCCCATCTCTTGACGAGTGACAGCCAGCTTCTCTTGATAATCCGCCGCTTCGCGGTCAGGATTCTCCTGCTTGAACGCAATCATAGCCTCTTGAACATGCTTCGGACGCGGCCCCCACTGACCAAGCACCGCACCGCCTGTATCACAGATGATGACGATCGGAACCGCACGTCCGCCCATCGTTAAGAATTGATCCATCGTATCCAGATGGTCCTCCATAATGAGTACTTCGACTGGAATGCCGCTATTCTCAAGCGCGCGGAACACAACCGGAATGTTGCGAACGACATCCCCGCACCACTCTGCCATCAGTATGGAGCATCTGAGGTCATCGCGATTGTTCAGTGATTCGAAGAACTCGCGGTCACTCTCCTCTGCCCATGCGAACTGCTCATACCAATTCAGGAATGCTTCCTTGTTCTTCTCCATGCCGTCTATGAACTGCTGTGGAGAGATGCCTTGGCCTAACTTGCTTGCAATGCTTGTACCCATCCCAATCCCTCACTTCTTAATTAGTCATTATTGTGTGTTGCTTCTAACTTAAGCCATGTAACGCTATTATACCGACTTCCCGCGGGAACGTACAAACTTCACCAGCACATAGATGACCAATAAGGCAATCGCAATGAGAATGGCAGGCTGTACATAAGGAGCCGCCTTCTCGTCCACATGCTCCCACTGATCGCCCAGCGTCATTCCCAAGTATACGAACAGCAGCGACCAAGGAATAGATGCCAATGTTGTCAACAGAGTGAACAGCCCGAAGTTCATCCTCGCCATACCAGCCGGAATCGAGATGACCTGCCTCATAACCGGAACGAACCTGGCGGTGAACACGATGCCTGCCCCATACTTATTGAACCAAGCTTCTGCCTTGTCTACATGCTTAGGCTTAATCTTAATGTACTTGCCATACTTCTCAACGAGCGGTCTCCCGCCGTATCTGCCGAATGCGTACAGAATCCAGTTCTGCCCCACTGCGCCTATTGTACCGAACACGACTGCACCGAAGTAAGAGATGTCTCCCTTCGACACCAGATAGCCGCCATAACCAAGAACAATCTCAC
Organism: Paenibacillus sp. GCM10023252; assembly: GCF_042653305.1. Lineage (NCBI taxonomy): Bacteria > Bacillati > Bacillota > Bacilli > Caryophanales > Paenibacillaceae > Paenibacillus > Paenibacillus sp. GCM10023252. The sequence goes on along the minus strand of NZ_JBHSHW010000002.1, from coordinate 12,083 downwards.
TTGGAATGACTTCAATAAGTAGACCGAATAGAATGCCGAAGTAACCTAGACTCTCAATCCATACTAATAAATCTGCCAACACCTCATGAATCCAATCCATCATTCTCTGCTCCGCTCCTATCTCCCTAGCTTCTCTATTGCACATATTCTATCACAGGAATCTCCCAGCTTACCACTTCTTGTCATTGGAAGACAAGCCTGCGCATAGACTAGCCATACCTTATACGATTATAGGAGGGATGGGTTACATGTCTAAAGTCTTATTTGTAACGAAGCGTCAACTCGGCGTCACTGCCGTTGTCCTGTTGGTTATCTTGCTAGCTGCTGCCTACTTCAGCTGGAATGCGGCCAAGACCGCTACTGCACAGCCGCAAGTGGAACGGACAATCTCTATTGTAACGGGCGAGTTCAAGACAACGAAGGAGGATGGGAAGGAACTCGAGGTATACACCTGGCAGCCTGGCAACATTCCCGTCATGCAAGGAGAAGCCATCAAGCTTCAGATTACTGGAGTGAACGGTGCCAGCCATCCCTTCATTATAGAAGGACTTGGCGTGCGCGGCGAAGTGAAGAAGGGTGAGGTAACGGAGATTCGATTCACCGCTGAGCGCAAGGGGATCTATGCCATTCAATGCTTGACCCATACCGACATGAATCATGGCGGTCCGATGGTTGGGTATATCGTCGTGCAGTAGTGACCACCGCTCGGCTGGATGCATACATATGGGGTAGAGAGGAGCCCGATACCCTTGAAGCCTGCATCCCAGAAGCATTCAGCTGACTACCCTACGGCGAGGAAGATCCGCAGAGCATGCAGCAATGAGCTGTACCGTACGGTGAAGCGTATGAAAGTATACGTATCGAAGGAGTTAATGGACCAAGCAGAGGCCATCTACTTCAATAAAGTGATGCTCAACCTGCAATGGGTCGTAGAGCATCAGAGCAATCGCAAGCTCCAGTCCGATTGGTGGGACGAAGAAGTTAGCGCTGAGATTGCCGAGCTCTGGCAGGTTGACCGCGCTAAGCTTACTACCGCCTTCAGGCAAGCCTACGGCGGTTAGTTTAGTAGAAGATCCTATATAGAAGCGAATGCAGCTCCCTCCACTAGTTTGACTAGAGGTAGGAGCTTTTTTTTTTACAGATAGCTGCTACATAGTTACAAAAATAGTATTGACATCAGACATGAGAATGGTTATCATTCAATGAGGATAGATATTGATAATAATTATCATTATTAAGGGGTGTCAATGTGCGTATTGCTAAATGGTCTACATTCGTACTATCTGCTGTAACTGCGATGAGCTTAATTGCTGGATGCGGAGCTTCAACTGAGAATAAAAACAACACGAACGCTGCTGAGCCAACAAAGGAACCGGTGCAAGACACTGCTAAGGAAGCGGTCGTTAATGTCTATTCCGCCAGGAACTATGCTGTGGATAAGGTGCTCTACTCCAAATTCACAGAGAAAACAGGAATCGAAGTAAACGTTGTAGACGGGAAGGCCGAAGAGCTGATTGAGCGTCTGAAGCGCGAAGGCGAGAGCACGACTGCAGACCTATTCATCACCGTTGACGGCGGAGTACTGAACAATGCCAAGCAGGCAGGCATTCTACAGCCAGCCGTATCTGATGTTATCAATGCGAACGTACCTGCGGATCGGCGTGATGCAGATAACGAGTGGATTGGCCTCTCGACCCGTGCAAGAGTCATTGCCTACTCCAAGGACCGTGTGAAGCCGGAACAATTGTCAACCTACGAAGATCTTGCCAGTGAGTCCTGGAAGGGCAAGTTGCTTGTCCGCTCTTCCACTTCGCTCTACAATCAATCCCTGCTCTCCTCGTTCATAGAATTGAATGGAGCGGAGAAGGCTGAACAATGGTCACAAGGAATTGCAGCTAATCTGGCACGAGAGCCAGAAGGCGGAGACCGCGATCAAGCGAAGGCAATTGCTGCCGGTGTCGGTGATGTTGCTCTAATGAATACTTATTATGTAGGGCTGCTGCTGAACTCTGAGGATGCAGAGGAAGTTAAGGTCGGGAACAGTCTTGGCGTATTCTTCCCGAACCAGGATACGACCGGCGCTCACATTAATATTAGCGGAGCAGGCTTAACGAAGCATAGTAAGAATCAAGAGAACGCGATTAAGCTTATTGAATACTTAACGGATGTTGAGGCTCAGAGCCTCGTGTCCAGTGAGAACTTCGAATATCCCGTCAATCCTAAGGCTGAGCTTCCAGAGCTGCTGCAGTCATGGGGCGAATTCAAGGCTCAGACGCTTGACTTCGGCAAGCTCGGCGAGCATAATGCGAAGGCAATCGAGATCATGAACAAGACAGGCTGGAAATAATTGATGAGCTTGCCCAATCTCAAGCTATACAAGAAAAAGCATCTAAATGGATGGAAAGTAACAAGCTTATTGGCGGCAGCAGTAATTCTGCTGCCTATTTGCTATGTTTTCACAACTATCCTTACCCCGCCGGGTGATAACTGGTACCAAGTGAAGCGATATCTGCTGAAGGACTATCTGGCAGATACTCTATTCTTAACGATAATGTCCGGTGCTCTGACTGTAGGGTTAGGGGTAAGTCTGGCATGGCTGATCGCTGTATTCGACTTCCCAGGCAAGAGGCTGTTCCGAACGGCTCTATTGCTGCCGCTGGCCATCCCGCCGTATATTGCCGCATACACCTACAGCACCATGTTCAGCTATACAGGAGTAGTTCAGACGACACTTCGTAATCATCTAGGAATTGTCCCTAATCAGGAGCTCATTACCATCTCGTCGATGAGAGGCGCCATATTCATATTCACGATGTTCTTGTTCCCTTATGTCTATCTCATTACCCGAGCTTACTTCGAGAATCAGAGCGCCTCTTATATTGAGAATGCCCGGCTGTTAGGCCGGAAGCCGCTTGCCGTATTCCTGTTAGCTGCCTTGCCATTAGCTCGGCCCGCAATTATTGGCGGGGCCAGCCTCGTCGTATTCGAGGTGCTCAGCGATTATGGCGTAACCAGCTACTTCGGCATCCAGACCATTACGACAGCGATCTTCCAGACCTGGTTCGGCATGTATGATGTAGAGACGGCTATGCGGCTTGCCGCTTGGTTAATGCTTATTATTATCGGGGTGTTCATCCTAGAGAGATTGCTTCGCGGCGGTCGCGCCTACAGTGCGACGACCAGCAAGGCAAGCCGACTCTCTCCTATTCGGCTGAAGGGCGGTAGAGCACTGGGAGCTGTCCTGTTCTGCTTCACCATCGTATCCATCTCATTCCTCATTCCTGTTGCACAGCTGATCGTGTGGGCTGCATGGACGTATGAGAGTGTCTGGGACAACAGCTTCTCCGAGCTCATATGGCGAACACTGTATGTTGCAACTATATCAAGTATTGTGATTATGGTGCTGACCGTCATCGTTGCCTCAGTCAACCGCTCACGCACAGGGTTCTCCTACCTGCTGTCGCGAAGCATAACGGCCGGGTACTCTGTGCCAGGAGCGATCATTGCCATCGGGGTGCTGGCGGTGTTCATTCAGTTGGACCATACCTTCGCTCCTCTCTATCAATACCTAGGCTGGGGTGAAGCTCCTCTCATTCTTAGCTTATCTGTCTATATGCTGTTGTTCGGCTATATCGTTAGATTCATGGCGACTGGTTATCAAGCAGTCGAGACAGGATATGAGAAGCTCGGCATGAAGTATTCCGAAGCTTCTCGCTTGTTAGGGGCCGGCTTAACTAGGACCATTATTCGTGTAGATCTGCCCATGATTAGAGGAGCCCTGCTTACCGGTCTCATTCTAACCTTCGTTGAGGTGTGCAAGGAGCTCCCGCTTGCCCTGCTGCTCAGGCCCTTCAACTTCGAGACCTTAGCTATTAAGGCTTATCAGTATGCGAATGACGAGCAGATTCATAGGTCTGCAATCCCTTCGCTTCTTATCATTGGAATTAGCTTAATCTCCGTAGTTCTATTACAGCAGGTTGGAAGGAGACCGAACAGATGAATGCAGTTGAAGTGAAGAACCTTACCTTCACATATCAGAAGCAAGGAACAGCCGTCATTGACCGCGTATCCTATTCCATTCAGCACGGCGATATTGTCGGAATTCTGGGAGCAAGCGGGAGCGGCAAGAGCACCTTGCTGCGACTCATTGCCGGGCTGGAAGTGCCGTCTGGAGGCTCCATTCACATTAACGGCGTAACGGTCAACGATCAGAGCTCGTTCATTCAACCTGAGAGCCGCGGAGTCGGTATGATATTCCAGGATTATGCCTTGTTCCCCCATATGAACGTGCGAACGAATATTGAATTCGGCCTGCACGGGATGCCGAGGAAGCAACGAAGGCTGCGTGCAGAGGAGATGCTGAGGCTCGTACAGCTTGCGGAATTCGGAGATCGCTATCCCCATGAGCTGAGCGGCGGCCAGCAGCAGAGGGTTGCATTAGCCCGAGCTCTTGCTCCTAAGCCGAATGTACTGCTCATGGATGAACCGTTCAGCTCCCTAGATGCCGGGCTTCGTGAATCGATTCGCCAGGAGCTCAGGGATATCCTGAGACGAGAGAATATGACTTGCTTGTTCGTGACACATGATCCCCAAGATGTGGAGGCCATCTGCGACCGCATGATCCAACTGTAGAAGGAGTATCACACGCCTTACAGGCTGAGCAGAACGCTGCTCAGCCTGTATGTGGTTCCTCGGAGAGTGGACTCACTCTTCGTACTTTCCTACCCCATAATTGGCGTATCTACCTTGCCTTGCAAGTAGACGAGCCGCATTAGAATGACACTGGCTTGAGCTCTTGTGACAGGAGCATCCGGCTTGAAGCTGCCTCCTGACGCCGTTAGCAGACCCAGCTTCAGGGCAATGGCAGCCGCCCCTGGATTCGGGATTGAAGCGGCATCCTTCAGTGACGCAACCTGCTGATCCTTATTCATATAGACCGACAGGGCATCATAATTAAGGAATTGTGTTAACAGGAGCGCCAGTTGTCCTCTAGTCAATGTCTGCTCCGGGTTCAGCTTGGCCTCAGGTGTTGACGGCTTAAGCCATTCACGGCTAACGAATAAGGACACGGCTTCCGCATATGGGCTGTCCTTGGCCACATCGGAATAATAAGGCTGCGAACTGGAGTTGGAGCTGTAATAATTGTAGTATGACTGACTTGGGTTGAATGAGGCCATCACCATCTTCATCCAATCCCCCAAGGTAAGGTTCTTATCTGGTCTCACTAGCCCCTCTGCATCTGGTTCGAGAACACCATATTCCACCATGGTGGTGAGTTCGCGTTCCGCCCAATGACCAGCTAGGTCTGAGGCCTTCGGCTTAGCTGCCGCTTCTGATCCATATGGATACGTAAGAACGAGCTTCCCTGTCATAGCATTAACATAATAGAACTGGCGACTCTTCTGAACCAGAGGTACGTAAGCAAGCTTGGTTACAGGTTCAATATAATTATTCGGATCATAATAGCCTCCATATTGAGTATAACGAAGCTCCGCTGATAGTACATCCCGATAAGCCTCAAGAGCCTTATCCGGTTCCAGCTTAGCGGTCAGCTTCTCCAGCTTAGCAATGGCCTGCTTATCCATCAAGGAAGACGCATCGTTATAGGTCTTCAGCTTCCCATCTCCATCTAATACAAGATGAACATTACTGGCGTACAGAGGTATATCCTCGTGGAATTGCTGGAAGATGAAGCTGAACGTAGCAGTCTTGTTCCCATCCTCAGCTTGCGCGTATTCGATCAGCCTAAGCTTCTCCGCGGCATTGGGATAGATCTCATGGATGAGAGTCAGCGCCTTGGACCTTGCCTGTTCGCTCGTTATTGAAGCTTGAGGCTTGTCCTTCGCTTCCTCTTCAGATGGAGGCTCGTTAACATAATCATAATCATTAAGCTCAAGCAATTGGCCGTTGTTGGCATCAATAACGACAGAGAGCTGATTCATATAGCCGAACCGATCGTCCTTACTCCAAGTGAACCGCCATACTGGCCGCTCCCCTGCTCCACCATACCAATCCTTCGATAGATAGGCATTATGAGCCTTATAGTCTGCTGGCACCGTAACGATCTTCAAGGCGCGAGCCTTAGCCTCATCCTGCGTTAACGTCTTGCCAGTATGGGCAACGAAGGATACCGCTGACTTCGGTATAGGGATATACCCCTTGAACCGATTCTGAGCAACTGGATGGTTCTGAACTCTGTCGCCAGTCTTCGCATCTAGTGGAAGCAGACTATCCTCGGCAGGGAAGTAACCTAGACTCCATTCCGAATTGGGACTGCGATCATAGTAAGGCTTGTCAGGAATATAGAAGAGAGTGAGTGCTAATTCATCCTTGAACTTCTTCTCAGCTTCTGCAGCAGACAACTTCGTATCGGATGATGGATAGTCGCCCTGAGCGTAGTTAGCATGGTAGGATACGACCTCCCCATTGCCATTCAAGGTCAAGTGGAGACTGCTTCCATCGGATGGAATTCCATTCACAAGCAAGTTATAGGAATAAGAGTAGCGGACAGAGCCGAATAAGGGCTTAAAGCTCTCGTTATAGGAATTATCCATTGGAACAAGCTTGTACTTCGCGATAGATGGAGAAGCCTTCTTAACGAATGCTCTAGCCAGCTTCTCTCCTTCCTCGTAGCTAACCTTAGGAGGATAGTAGACTTGATCCTGTTCACTGATAGGATGATAGAACTGAAGAAGGTCACCCGTCATAGCATCTACCTCAGAATTGAAGCCGTGAGAGGAGTTCCCCTTCTCTATAACCCAATTGATGGTCCAGACTAGATTGCGAGGCGGAGGGAATACACTGGGGTTGCCGAACTGAACGCTCTCTACGCGTGCTTCCTTCCCGAACTCTGGGAATAGCTTGATTATTCTCTCGACCGCTTCTTCCTTCGTAATCTTCGCCTGACTCTCATCCTGAGCATTGTCATGCTGGGCATTCGCACTCTTCTCATCCAGCGAAACAGCCGTTATGGATACCTCCGTAGATGCCCCTAAGGCGTATGATCCGGCGAACGGTGCTTGCAGCATGCTTACCATTAGAGTTGCTGCAGCCACTTTGTTTCGATTCCTCTTCTTCATTGGGTTCCAATCATCCTCTCTGATATTTCTTACTATTCCAGATTATTACTCTAAGTAAGACGTATCTGAGAAGAGGTTCGTTGCATGATTTTACCCAAAAAGCACAAAAAACTCCAGAAGCATCTCGCCCCCAGAGATAACTCTTCATGTTATTTTAAACACCGAGGCAACCGCCTCTAATCCCGAGTTGTCCTAGTTAAAGTAGAGATGGCCGCCTCCCAACCGGAGGGTTTGAAAGGCGGCATCGTCTATCTGAATTTCAAACGACTGCTAATTTTTGGTCAATGTGAAACTATCCCCGAATCCGTTCCCCGCATTTGGCTTATAGAAATAAATCTTGGCGGAGGTCTCAGAAGAACCCGTAGTAAAGGTTAAAGTAAGCTCAGTATACGCCGCATTAGTCGTCGAGACGCTCTTAGTGTCCGTAATGTTCTTCACACCGATGCTCGCTGACCCCGCATCCGTCTTCACATGAGCCTTCAAGGTATAGGTTGTGCTCGCTTGAAGCCCGCTGACCCATTGCTCGATACCGCCAGCTCCTGCTGAAGTCACCGCATAGGATCCTGCATGAGCTCCAGCGGATACCAGCGAGCCTCCCCCCCATGGCGCTTCCCAAGGACTGGCCGCCCCTGTCTCGAAGCCCGGGTTGCCCACTAGATTAACAGCCGTTCCGACTGTAACTGTCTTCTCCGTGCTGGCAGCCGAGAGATTGCCTGCAGCATCCACTGCACGCACCATATACTTGTAAGTACTTCCAGCCGTTACTGACGTATCGCTGTAAGACGTTCCGGACACCACTCCTACCTGCACTCCATCCCGGTAGATTCTATAACCGGTAACCCCTGTATTATCGGTAGAAGCATTCCAGGTCAAGTCTATTTGGGCTGCACCCGGCACCGTGTTCACATTCGAAGGCTGGGTAGGAACGGACAGATCCGAAGGCAGCACCACACTGCTCTCAGTAATTTCGAATTCGTCCGCGTATCCGGTGCCGGCATCGGACTTCCAGAAGTATATCTTCGCCGAGGTGTTGGCAGCCCCTGTTGTAAAGGTTACCGTCAGACGTTGGTAATCCTTCTCTGTAGTAGAGGTATTGATCTCGGTTCCTCCGAAATTTTTTACACCGATGTAGCTGGTCCCTGCTTCCGCTCTGGCGAAGGCCCTAACGGTATAGGATGTGTTGGCCTTCAGCCCGCTGACGGTCTGCTCAATACCTCCTGAGCCTGAAGACTTCACAGCATACTGTCCGATCTTCGCACCTGAACTGGTAATGGCTCCTGCTCCCCATGGCGTATCCCATGGAGCGGTTGACCCCGTCTCGAATCCAGGGTTACCAGCCTTGTTAGGCGTGGCAGACAGCATCGGAATAACTTGCAAGTTGTCATACAGTGTATAGCTGTACTCTGTACGAATACCGATCTTGCCGCCCTTCAGCATACGGTCTCTTACCCGGTTGAAGAGGGTGGTCTTGGTTGAGCCCTGCACAGCTGTGACCGTGATATATCCGTCTCCTTCATAGAACACCTCGAGCGCAGTGGTTGTATTCATGTTGTAGTTGCTGTAGCTTGCTATGGTGGAGCTTCCGCCTTCGATCTTCTTCTTCAGATTAATCGTATTCGTGCCGGTATAAGAGCCGATGTCCAGGTAATAGTAATTGTCTTCGTCCTGGTAGTTGAACAGGATGCCGCCACGATTGAACACCCCGCTGCCATTGACGGTTACATCCACCTTGTAGCGGTAATTGCCAGAGTATGTGGAGCCATGGTAGACGGCCATTGCCTCTGCATCCCAAGAGCTGTTGAGCTTCTGGCTATTGACCCCTGCGTTCTTCACTGACCAATTATTCCCCAATCCGCTGTCAAAATTGTTGCTGTAAGGATCCCCCTGCCGTATATCTCCGGGAGCCGGCGGAAGCGGCTGCGTTCCGGGAATGGCACGCTTGGCGCTGCGTTCCAGCGAATTGGCGCTGTCACCCTTGGCATTCACAGCCTTGACCACATAATAATAGGTGGTTCCTGCAGCAGCGGTGGTGTCTGTATAAGAAGGAGTAGTAATGCCGCTGGCAATCTGAGTATACCCGCTGCCGCTCGTAGTAGAGCGTAACACCTTGTAAGAGGTGGCACTCCTCGCGGTCCAGGTCAGTTCCACCTTATCCGTAAACTCCGTGGCATAGACCGCTGCCGGCCCTTGATTTGCCGCAACGCCTTTTACCGGATCCGACCATATGCCGGTCGTCACATTCTTGACCTTGTAGTAATAAGTTGTTCCATTCACAGCCGTTCCGTCCTTATATTCGGAAGCTGTGATTGGACCAGCAATCTTCGAGTAGGTTCCATTCACCGAGGTGCTCCGGTGTACCTCGAAGCTGTCGAGAGCCTTCGCTGCATCCTCCACTCTGCGAGCGTCCAGCATATCACGGTCCATGGAGTCGATCGCCCTGCTGCCGTCAATATCATATGCGTATACATCATCCACATTGGTCGAGCCGTAGTGGGCCACAACATCGTCCACCATAGCCTGTGTCACCCTGCCGTTACCGAACCAGTCCACCTTCAGTTCTCCATTACCCGGTACGATCGTTACAGAGGGAGCAGTAGAGGCGCTTGTCGTATCTCCAGGCGGCCCGATTACCCACATCCCATAGCATTGTCCGGCTACATAGGCGTACCGCGTTACAGGATGCACCCGGATCCAACTGGCTTCTCGTCCGCCATCGGGACCCGCCAGGATTACACTGTTCCGAGTATTGCGCGTCAACACCTGCCAGGTGACGCCCCCATCCGTCGAACGGACCACAGACGCATCCGTGGAGTACAGGTTGGCGCTCCCCCCGGCATAGATGACATTCGTATCCACGGGATCCACCGCGACCGTCTTCAGTCTATTGGTTCCAGCCTGATCCTTAGGGATATTGGAGTTCAGGCTCGTCAGCTCTGAAGTGGATAGATTGTATTTATAGATACCGCCGCCTGTTGCAATATACAGGAGGTTATTGACATGATCCACGCCGATGTCAGCTACATAGCCTACGTCAACTAAGGTTTGCCAGGTCTTGCCCTTATCCTGGGAGCGGACCACCTTCCCGTTGTTCCCCCCATATAGGTCCTTAGATATCGGATGGTGATTAAGCACCCCCTTGCTGTTCGTCATCTTGGTCCAGGTATAGCCCTGATCCTCACTGCGGTACTCGTGTACGAAGAGCACCCGGTCGTCCGTCGGATCGGCATAGGAGCTCTCCAAGCCGTTCAATCCAATCTCATCTCCGTTGGCATCCCGGCCTAGATCGATATTGGTCCAACTAACCCCTGCATCACGGCTAACAGCGATCTGCTTCTTCCAATTCCATCCGCGGGTAGCTACCAAGAGCAGCTTAGGATTGACCGCATAGGCCCCGTAGCCCCAGCCTCCCCAATCGAACCGGCTCGGATTCACATACTTCCAGGTCAAGCCGCCATCTTGGGTAACCGCTCCGTTATAATCCTGGGAGTTCATATACAAGAGATCTGGATACTTAAAGTTGAAGTTGAAGGAGCCGCCTTGCATGATGCCATTATTGCCCTTGTTGTGGACTCTGAACTGGGCTCCGCTGTTAATACTCTTCATGAAGTAGTCCCCGCCGCTGGACCAAACCGTCTGCTCTTCGTTCGGATCCCAGGCATATACATTCTGGCGGGCGTTGAAGGGGATGTAGCTGTACAGATTATCCCTGATCGAGGCGGTCCAGGTTGCCCCGCCATCGGTAGAGTAATAACTCTTGGTATCCGCATAGTTCCCCGTAGCATCCAAGGCATTGTCCGTCAGGATCATCCGGTTAGGGTTCACAGGACTTACCTTCAGAAGCATCGGGTTAATGGACGGGAAGCTGCTGCTGTTCACCTTCTGGAAGCTCTCCCCACTGTCATTGGAGACATATACACCATCGGCCTTGTTGATATACACCCGGTTAGACTGGGTATAGATCACGTCCAGACTCTTCACATCACCGGCCACCTTCTGGGTGAAGCTGGCTCCGCCGTCGATGCTCTTATAGAACCCCGTGCTGTTGGCTACATAGACGAATCCTTGGGTCGGGTGGACCTTGACGATACTGCCTCCATAGGCAGAGCTGTTCGGAATCTCCTGCCAGGTAGCGCCGCCATCTATAGACTTATATAGTGCCGGCTTCACCTCTGGTGGAATCCAATCATTGGTGTCCACAGCAATCCGGCTCCAGTAAGCAATCTTGCTCCCCCCGATTACTGGGTCGTAGCTGGACTTGTCGAAGGCCAGCTGTTCCCGGTAATCTCGGTAGCCCTCTATCTTGGCAATATAGGCGGATTGCCAGGTTGCTCCCTTGTCCGTAGACAAGTATATGCCGTTCCGCTCATCCGGTACAGAGTTGCTGCCAACGACCAGAACCCGATTACTATTATTCGGATCAATGGCAACGTCGTTAGCTCCCCGCGGGTTGAAGCCGATGGAGCTCTGGGCCCATGAGGCCCCTCCGTCCAAGGAACGGTACATGCCGCCTACGTCTGTTGTGAAGATCATGAAGTCCCCGGTATTAGGATCTGCTTCCACGCCCTGAATCCATTGTCCGCCTTCACCTCCTGCGCCGTAAACATTCATAATGCGTTCATCTGTAATGGCCAGAGGCTTCCACTGTTCTGCGAATGCCGAGCTTACAGGAGCTGCTGCAATCAACGTCGCCAATCCAAGTGCCAACCAATTCTTTTTTCTCATGCCTGTCCTCCTTTTTCGAATAAGAAAGAGCTTGTGTAAACGCTACCATTTTGTAAAATTTAAGGTATCCTCCTTTCGCCCTGATTCCCCCTTATCATACTTCCTCCAACTTCCCACTCCAAGATTCAAATTACAGTTTTGTACGCTACATTTTATATACTTCAAACACACCATCACATGGCTCATGCCATTAAAAAGCCCCCTGAACAGGGGGCTCAGATTGTAGAGAAACCCACCGTTTATTCAGAACGGTGGGTTTCTCTTTCTGTTTTCGTCCTCTTA